>JAFAQJ010000432.1 GCA_019246455.1 Pseudolabrys sp. | reverse complement strand
TCACCCGCCTGACCGCGCTCGAGCGCGACAGCGCCCGCATCGAAGGCGAGCGCGCCCAGCTCATCGCTTCAGTCGCGCAGGCCAAGGGCAAGGTGGTCGAAACCGAATTGCAGATCATCCAGATCGACCAGGATCTGTCGAGCGAAGTCGCCAAGGACATGCGCGAAGTCGACGGCAAGATGGGCGAGTTCGGTGAGCGCAAGGTCACCGCAGAGGATCAACTCAAGCGCATCGACATTCGCGCGCCCCAGGATGGCACCGTGCTGCAGTCGACCGTGCATACGGTGGGCGGTGTCGTGACCGCTGGCGACGCGATGATGCTGATCGTGCCGGATGCCGACAACTTGACGGTCGAGGCCAAGGTCAATCCGCAGGATGTCGACCAGCTGCAGCCGGGGCAGAGCGCGATGCTGCGCTTCACCTCGTTCAATCAGCGAACCACCCCGGAAATCCGCGGCAAGGTCACGCGCATTTCGGCCGACACCACGACCGATCAGCGTACGGGACAGAGCTACTATACGATCCGGATCGGAATGCCGACCGAGGAAGTGATGAAATTGGGCGACGTGAAACTTATTCCCGGCATGCCGGTCGAGGCTTTCGTGCAGACAGGGGAGCGGACCGTATGGTCTTATCTCGTCAAGCCGCTGCACGATCAGTTCATGCGGGCGTTCCGGGAAAAATAAGACGGCCGGCGAGGCCGCGAACGGGGTGGGGCAATGGGGCGGCTCTCGCGATGGGCGAGAAAGTTCGGGCTGGCGCGAACCTTGTGCCTCGCGCTGCTCGTTGCTCTGGCCGCATTGCGGGTGGCCGATCCGCTGCCTCTCGAAGAGCTACGCCTGCGGACCTTCGACATCTATCAAACGATCAGACCGCGGCAGTCGCCGCAGCGGCCGGTGATCATCGCCGACATCGACGAAGCCAGCCTCAAGAAGATTGGACAGTGGCCATGGCCGCGTACGGTCGTTGCCGATCTCGTCACGCGCCTGACTGAAGCGGGCGCGGTCGCCATTGCTTTCGACGTCGTGTTTGCCGAGCCCGACCGCATGTCACCCGGCGTGGCGGCGCAGACCTACCGCGATCTCGACGAAGCGACCCGCCGGAAATTGCAAGAATTGCCGAGCAACGATCAGGTTCTCGCTAACGCCATCAAGCGCTCCCGCGTCGTGCTCGGGGAATCCGGACAGGATAGTGCCGATACAGGATCACTGGTGAAGCTTCCGGGCGTGGGTATCGCGGCGCTCGGCGGCGATCCGAAGCCCTTCCTGGTGCGTTATCCCGGCCTGTTGCCGAACGTGCCGGAGCTCGAAAGCGCCGCGGCTGGCCGCGGTCTGTTCAATACGGTCGCCGAGCGGGACGGCATCATCCGCCGGGTGCCGATCGCGATGGCGGCGCGCGGCGATATCATGCCGTCGCTCGCTTTTGAAATGCTGCGGGTCGCGACCCAATCGACGACGCTGCTGCTGAAGTCGGACAGTGTCGGCATCAAGAGTGTCGGCCTTCCCGGGTTCGAAGTCCCGACTGACCGGAAGGGCCGCCTCTGGATTCATTTTTCCGGCCATGATGTTAATCGCTACATATCGGCCGCCGATATTTTGACTGGGAGCTTCGACCGATCGCGCGTCGCCAACAAATTGGTGCTGATCGGCACGTCCGCCATCGGTCTTCTGGACACCAAGACGACGCCGCTCGATCCGGTTCTGCCGGGCGTCGAGGTCCATGCCGAAATCCTCGAGAATGTGCTGACTAAGGCGACATTGTCGGCGCCGCACGACGCGGCCGGTGCCGAAATCCTGGCCGCGCTCGCCGTCGGGATTCTGATCATCGCTTTTGCGCCCATCCTCGGCTCGGCAACTCTGCTTGGGCTGGGTGCCGCGGTCATCGCGCTGATGATCGGCACGTCCTGGTACTTCTTCGTGCAGCACAAGTTGCTCTACGATTTCACCTATCCTCTGCTGTCGAGCCTGATCGTCTATTTGACTTTGGTGTTCGGCAACTATTTCAGCGAGCAGGCGCAGAAGAAGCAGATCCGCTCGGCGTTCGGGCAATACCTGTCGCCCGCGCTGGTCGAGCAGTTGGCGAAGTCGCCCGAAAAGCTCGTGCTCGGCGGCGAACAGCGCGACATGACCATCATGTTCTCCGACGTGCGCGGCTTCACGTCGATCTCGGAACAATACAAAAGCGATCCGCAGGGGCTGACGACGCTGATGAACCGGCTCCTCACGCCACTCACCAACGCGATCATCAATCGCAAGGGCACGATCGACAAATATATGGGTGACGCGATCATGGCATTCTGGAATGCGCCGATCGACGACCCGCAGCATCAGATCAATGCTTGTGACGCGGCGCTCGACATGCTCGACCGCATCGAGACGCTCAACGGCGAACGGCAAACCGAGGCGGAAGCGGGCGGCGTTCCATTCCTGCCGCTCAAGGTTGGGATCGGCGTCAACACTGGACCGTGCGTCGTCGGCAATATGGGATCGGACCTGAGGTTCGACTATTCCGTGCTGGGCGACAGTGTGAATCTCGCGTCGCGCATCGAAGGCCAGTCGAAGTCGTATGGCCTGCCGATCATCGTTGGATCGCGCACCGCCGCGGCGGCCAACGGCAAGTTCGCGGCACTCGAAATCGACTATCTGGCGGTGAAGGGCAAAAAGGAGCCGGAAACAGTCTTTGCCATCCTGGGCCGGGCCGAAATGGCCGGTTCAGCCGAGTTTCGCCACCTGAGCGACCTCAACAATGTGATGTTGGCCTGTTACCGGGCGCGGGATTGGGATGGGGCCGACGCGGCTTTGGCGAAGTTGCGGGATGCGGGGAAGGCCGCTGGGAAAA
>JAFAQJ010000325.1 GCA_019246455.1 Pseudolabrys sp. | reverse complement strand
TTCGGCACTGCCGCATCCTTAAAAGAGCGTCTCGCCGAGTCAATGATCCTGATCAAGCGAATACGGGCCAAAATCAGAGGCTTTTTGCAGATTCATCATTCCATGTTGCGCGGCATGGATTTCCTACCGCGCAGCAATAAAACGATAGCCCGTCCAGCCTGAAAATGGGTATGCTTTTTGCCGGGGACAAGGGAACGACAGGGCAAAATGGCAGAAACAAAAGAGCCGGTCACAATCAAGAAATACGCCAACAGGCGTCTCTACAATACTGGCACCAGCACTTACGTGACGCTCGAAGATCTCGCGGCGATGGTCAAATCGGGCGAGGACTTCGTCGTCTACGACGCCAAAAGCAGTGAAGACATCACGCGTTCGGTGCTCGCTCAGATCATTTTCGAGCAAGAGAACAAAGAAGGCCAAAGTCTGCTGCCGATCACATTCCTGCGCCAGCTCATCCGTTTCTACGGCGACAGCATGCAGATGCTGGTGCCGCGTTATCTCGAAGCGTCGATCGATTCGCTGACCAGAGAACAGGGCAAGTTCCGCGAGCAGATGGCGCAGGCCTTTGGCGGCGTCGGCTTCGGCGCCATGGAAGATCAGGTCCGCCGTAACATGGAAATGTTTGAAAAGACCTTCGCCATGTTTGCGCCGTTTGCTCGCGGGGAAAAAACCGCAGGCGACAAGGCGCGTTCCGGCGATGACATCGACGAGCTCAAACGGCAAGTCGATGAGATGCAGAAGCGCATCGACAAGCTCGGCGGAAAGTAAGCTGACTTAGGCCGAAACGCGAGACGCGACAGCGTCCTGCTGCCACGGCCGATTTGGCGACGCGAGGCCGACCAACGAGCCTTGCAAGAAGTCGCAGCCCCAGGCCGTGAGCAACTTCGCAGTCTCTTCGTCTTGGACCCATTCAGCCACGACCTTCAAGTCCAGCCGGCGCGCGAGATCGACCAGAACGCGAACGAAAGCGCGGTCATCCTCGCTCTTGGTGAGATTCTGCACAAAGGCGCCATCGATCTTCACCAGATCGACACCGAGCTTGCGCAAGTTACGAAACGATGTGTAGCCAGCACCGAAATCGTCGATGGCGATCCGGCACCCGAGATCTTTGACCCGCGACACGAATCCGCGCGCGTCGTCGATGTTCTGGATTGCCGTGGTTTCTGTAATCTCGACAATCATGCGCTGGGCAACGCCTGGATGCGCCTTGAGCATCGCTCCAAGGCCATCCCACCAGCCCTGATCGAGGGTCGATGTGGGCGACACGTTGATGCTGACTTGCAACGACGGGTTCTCGACCAGTTCGTTGACGACAAGCTCGAGTACCCGGTGATCGAGCATGCGTACCAAACCGACCCGTTCGGCGATCGGAATGATTTCGTTGGCATGGGCGAGCGAGCCGTCCGCCCGCTGCACCCGCATCAGGCATTCGTAGAATTTGATCTGGCGCGTTCCCGCTTCGACAACGGGTTCGTAGGCGACCGCAATGCGGCGTTCGTTTAATGCAGTGACAATTTCGTCAGTGGCTCGCACGTTCTCCCGGCGCACCGTGTCGAGTTCGAGGTTGGGACGATAAGCGTAGAACGAGCCGGGACGCTTGGCGCGAGCGTGATCGAGCGCATCCTGGGCACGACTGAGAATATCTTCGACCGTACGCGCATGACGCGGCGCCGTAACCCCGCCGATCGTGATCGTGACGGCAATCGGCCCAGCCCCCGTGGGAACGACATCTTCGCGGACACTCGAGAGCAGCCGTTCGGCGGCAGTATCAAGCTCCTCCGGCGTGCAACTGTTCAAAATGATTCCGAACTTATTGCCGGAGAACAAACCAAGGCTGTCCTTGCCACGCAATTTCGATCGAATGCGCTTGCCGACCTGGGCGATCAGATTATCGACGACCGAGTAGCCGTACGCCTGGTTAAGCCGGCCGAGATTGTTGATTGCGACGAGCAGGAACCCGCACGACGTGCGAAAGCGCTCAGCGTCCTTCAACGTGGTTTCAAGCAATTCGACTAGGCGCAGGCGGTTGAATTCGCCGGTCAACGGATCGAATTGCGCACGACGGATCAACTCCTGTTCGCGCTCGTGACGCTCAGTGATAACTCGTATCACACCGGTGGCATGTGCGGGATCGTCGGTGTGGCCCCTGTACCAGCGCCCGGTATCCTCGACCCAAAACGTATTCTGCGGCGAACGAAATGCGTATTGCACCTGATAAGGAACACCCTCGCCCTCATCGCGGCGGCCGGACTTCATGATCGCGTCGAAGCGATTGCCTCCGCCCGTTTCGGCGGCGAGATGCTGCGCAAAGGCCAAACCTGTCGCGATTTGCGCCGCCGGTACGCCGAGTAACTCCGCGGCGCCCTCCGTCCACGAAATAGTGTCGGCGACGAGACGCCATTCATAGGCTGCCTCGCCGACGCCACGCAGGATTTTCCCCGCGTCCGGTCCGGACTTCACACCCCGAGCGTCCTCAATTCGGATCACAGCCGCCCCTTTTTGAGACGCCATCTTGCCCGCGCCCCATGTCCGTTCTCGCCCTTTGCTGCCAAAGATTAAGGGCAAGGCATAAAGATTGAGCAAAGCCGCGAGGTTAGTGGCTGACTAATGCGCTGCGGAACGCAGGCACGGCCCTTGCAGTTCTCTTATTGAAAGCAGGCTGAAATGTCCCGGAATGGGACAAATTGGGTCATCAATGCAGATCGACGGTATCAGAGGGCAGATTCTGCCGTTTCCGGCGGCAAAGCGCCAAGCGGCAAGTATCGAGGCAATTGAGGCGGACCACGCACTGGTGCCGATCGCTCCGGTGGACACAAATGAACGGGTGCGCGGCCATGTGCAGCGCGATGCGGCATTTCTGGCGCAGCTGATCGCCGCAAAAGAGCAGGTTCCGCAAGCCCGTCAACTACGACGCGCCGAACCTGTGGAAGTGTTGTTTGCTTACCGCACGGCGCTGACTCAAAAACCTGCGACGAACGGTCAGAATTTTGCGCGCGAAAGTTAGTAGCCCAGCGCACAGCCGTCCTTGCGCGGCTCTGAGCCTGCGATCAGCACGCCGCGGTTCCAATCGATATTGATGATCTGGGCCCCGCCCCAGGGCGCAGCAGCGACGTCGACTTTGTGGCCACGGTC
>JAFAQJ010000184.1 GCA_019246455.1 Pseudolabrys sp. | reverse complement strand
GATTGAGCCGCGCCACCGCGCGCTCGCCAGCGAAGCGGCCGATCTTCTCAGGTGCCTCGAGATCCTCCGCATGCAACGCAGACGAGAAATCGTAGTCGCGCTCCATGCGGGTGCCCTCGCCGGCAATCGCGGTTATTGAAACGCTGTGACGGGAGCCAAGATAAGCGCCGCGGAAACCGGTGCTGGTGACGAGCACCATGCCGCCGATGCCGGCCGAGGCCGACGCGCCGCCCGATTTTGTCACGCCTTTGATAGCAAGTGCCGAGTCCTCGGCTTCCCGCGCCATGCGCTCGAGACTACCTATGTCCGGCAAGTTCGGATCGACCAAATCGAGATCGGCAAAATCATGCGCGAGCTGCGCCGGATCGGCGAGACCCGCGAATTTGTCTTCCGGCGCGGCTTTCGCCATCGCAACGGCGCGGGCAGCGAGCGAAGCGATGCCGGCGCGAGACAAATCGTTGGTCGAGACCACGGCCTGCTTGCGACCGACCAGAACCCGCAGCCCGATATCGTCGCCCTCGGATCGCTCGCTTTCTTCGACGGCGCCATCGCGCACTTCAATTGAAAGCGACATCGAGCGCAAGGCGACAGCATCGGCGGCGTCAGCCCCGACACGTCTGGCCTGCGCGACGAGCTCATCGGCCAGATTGGTCAGTGCCGATTGATCAAGCAGGGAAGGAGGGGCGGCGACGTCCATGATGCGTTTCGTTTGAAAACCTTCAGATAACGTTGTTTGGCCCTGATTCAACGGCACTTCCGCGAAACCTGAATAACGCAAGGTCTCGTCAAGCATCCCGGGCAACGCGCCGTCAATCATGCCGACAATGCCCTGCAACGTATAAAGTTTTAACCGCGAACTTTAAGGGGATTTCGCCACCCGCATGCGATGCTCCTCCTGCGACCGGGAATACCCGGCGTGGGAGAGTTTGAGGCGTCAAATGCGAAGTGGCGGATGCCCGGCCGGGTCGGGCCGCGCGATGCGGCTCGACCCGTTTGCCCTGCCGGCGAGGTTCTGGGCGAACGATAGCGGCGCGGACGAACAGGTCCGTCAGGTTGATCTTTATCGCGAACGCGTGGTGGTGCGGCGCTCCGTGCGCGGCATGCCGATGGCGTTGAATATGCCGGTTTCAGCCTATCGCGGCGTGTCGATCCGCGTAGTAGCCGCCGACGGCGATACCCAGCACCCGTCCGTTGCGATCGTGCTCGAGCACGACGATCCGGCATTGGCTTTGCCGCTTTACGTGTCGCCGGATGGCGATGAGGTCAATGCGGAATGGCGCTCGTGGGGCGAGGTGCTCGGCTTGCCGCTTCTGATTGCGGCTGAAGACGGCAGCTTGTCCGAACCGTTCGCGCGCATGGGCGGGGTTCGTCTCGCCGACGTATGCCAGCGCCGCCGTCGCCGCAGCGCGCTTAAGCGCCGCCGGCCGACAATGTCGATGCGCCGCGCCTTCGGCAAAATGGACGAGACCACGCCGGTCCATCGCGACGAGCGCGAAATCATCGCCCGCAACTGACCCGAAGGGTCCCCGCGAAGCGGCGGAATCAATTATTTGCAGCGTTGCAGCTTGATGGTGCCGCCCATCTGCTGATTCATTTCGATTCGATCGGGGTCGGACGATTGCCGCAGCGTGTAATTGACACGTCCGTCGCGCACTTGACCGTTGGTGAATTGGTCGACGACCTTGAAGGCCTTGGTACCGTCGGGTGTCACCGAGACATTGCGAAATGCGGCCACGCCGCCACGGCTGTCGGTACGCTGATCGCCGTTAAAGGAGATCACCCGCAGTTTGGCGCAATCGACCGGACCTTTGTCCGATGAATCGCTTTGGCCCCAACGGCCCTGCACCGGATAGGTTGCGCCCAGCGCGGGCGCGGCGAGCAACAGAGCGGTGATTGAAAATGCGGTCGCGCGGATCATGGCGGCATCTCCTTGACGCAAGATTTGCCGCTCGAGGCCGCAAATCAAGCGTTCACACGCTGCGATGCTTAACACGGGGTTGTCGTCTCAAGCTTTGCGATAGGTATTCAGGAAGACGCGTACCGCCGTATCGACCACGCGCGCAGCACGTTGTGGCGTCGGGGGTGGGGCAAAGTTGAACAGCACCGGCTTGAACAAGGTGGACTGACACGCATCGAGGAATTGCGCGGCGGCAATCTCGGTATCCTCGATCTTCAGGACTCCCGCCGAAACCTGCGCATCCAAATAGGCCTTGAGGCGGGTAATGCCGTAACCGGGACCGGTTTCGTAAAAGGCCTTGCCGATTTCCGGCATGCGGTCCGCGATTGCGGCCACAATTCGAAGCGACGAAGCCTTCTCGCGCGTGCATAGGAAGGCGACGAAATTGTTGCCCAAACGGGTGAGGGCAGCTTCGACGTCAGGGTCGGTCGGGTCGAGATCGAATGCGCCTTCGGCGTGTGCGGAGCATTCCTGCTGAACAATCGCAGCGAACAGCTCTTCCTTGTTGCGGAAATAGACGTAAAGCGTGCCCTTTGAAACGCCGGCCTCGCGGGCGATATCGGCCATGCTGGCGGCGTCGAAACCGCGCGCTAGAAAGATCGCCCGTGCGCCGTCGACGATTTGCCGCCGTTTGGCGGTGTCTTCCGCCTCAGGGGCCAGTGGCCGGTCGTGAAGCAGGGCGTCGGGCATGGTCTCCTCAGATTCTGCGACGAGAAAACAGCGATTCCGGCTCGATTGCACATACATAGCCAATCCATTCAAAAAATCAATGACCGAACCGTTCGGTCATTATTGACATCCCTAAAGCCGAGGCGTAAGTGAATGACCGAACGGTTCGGTCATTACGAGGTCGCCATGTTGCAGCGCGCCAAAAACGATCCCTCACGCTTTAGCGTCGTGTCTGCCCCCGGTCCTGACGCTCCCGAGATGCCCGCGCTCGAACCGGAGGCGAAGGGGACCCCGGATACGTCGCCGCAGACGCGCAAGCAAAAGATCGCCGCCGCGCTGAAGACGAACCGCAAGCGCCTGGTCGTGGGCGCGGCCACCGCTGCTCTGATCGGCCTTGGCTGGTTCGGCTACGACTATTTGACCGCCGGCCGTTTCATGGTGTCGACCGATGACGCCTACGTGCGCGCGGACGCGACAACCTTGGCGGCCAAGGTTCCCGGCTATATCGCGGCGCTCGATGTCGACGAGAACGCTCACGTCAACGCGGGTGACGTCATAGCTCGAATCGACGACGGTGATTATCGCCTCGCGGTCGACGCCGCCCGCGACAAGGTTGCGACCCAGCGCGCGACCGTCGAGCGCATTGGCCGCCAGACCACGGCGCAACAGGCAATGGTCGAACAGGCCAAGGCACAGCTCGCGTCCTCTGAAGCTGCGGTGACGCGCACGCACTCCGATCTCGAGCGCCAGCAGACGCTGGCGACTAAGGAATTCGCGAGCCGCGCGACGCTCGAACAGGCGCAGGCGAATTACGATCAGGCGGTTGCCGCGGTCTCGGGGGCCAAGGCTTCGATTGAAGCCGCGAGCGCGAATGTCGAGGTGCTCAAGGCGCAACAGCAAGAAGCGTCGCGCACCCTCGATGAACTCAACACCGCGCTCGCCAAGGCCGAGCGCGATCTGTCGTTCACGCAAATTCGGGCGCCGGTGGCCGGCGTACTCGGCAACCGCGCGGTTCACGTCGGGGATTACATGCAGGTCGGCCAGCGCTTTGGCGCTCTTGTGCCGCTCGAGGGCGTCTACATCGATGCCAACTTCAAGGAGACGCAGCTTTCGCGCGTTCGCGTCGGTCAACCCGTGAACGTCAGCATCGACGCGATTCCCGGTCACGAGATCAAGGGCGAA
>JAFAQJ010000183.1 GCA_019246455.1 Pseudolabrys sp. | reverse complement strand
GAGTTGCCGATATTGGCGTTGATCTTGGTCAGGAAGTTGCGGCCGATGATCATCGGCTCGAGCTCGGCGTGGTTGATGTTGCACGGAATGATGGCGCGCCCGCGCGCGATTTCTGAGAGGACGAACTCGGGCGTGATGAATGCCGGCACCGAAGCGCCGAAGCTTTCGCCGTCCTCCAGCGCGGCCTCCGCGCGCGACAGCATTTCCTTGCGGCCGAGATTTTCGCGCTCGGAGATGTAGATCATCTCTTTGGTGATGACTCCGGCTCGCGCGAATTCCAGCTGCGTCACCGGCGCGTCGCCGACCGCGCGCATGGGCTCCGGCACATTCGGGAAATTGCGGGCGAGGTGCTTACCAGTGACGTTGCCGTTGTCGACGGGCTTGATTGGGCGGCCGTCATAGTCCTCGACGCCGCCGCGCTCCTTGACCCAGGCAACGCGCGTGCGCTTGAGGCCCTGTTCGACATCGATCGCGACGTCGTTGTCGGTATAGGGCCCGGTGGTGTCGTAAACCGGGAGCGGCGGCTCTTTGGATTCCGGCGACAGGATGATCTCGCGCAGCGGCACGCGCAATTCGCTCGCCATATCGGGCGTCGCATAGACCTTGCGCGAGGCCGGCAGCGGCCCGGTCGTCACTTTTGGCGTGACCAGGTCGGCGGAGGTGACGGGCTTGTTCATTGTCTTACTCCCATGAAGTCGTGATGCGGTTCACGCCGTGTAGCCTTTGTAAGTGAGGAAGCCGCCGAGCAGCAGAAACACGATCCCTGCGCCGACCAGAAAACCCGTGTTGGCGAGCGCGGCGAGGCCGACGAAATGCACCAGATTCGGCGCGAACACGCGCCAGACGCCGCCGATGGTCAACAGCCAGCCGACCAGCGTGACGAGGCTGCGCCAATCCCGTGTCCAGTGTGGATGCGCGTTGAGGATGGCGAGCCCGGCGGTCAAAACGAGGACGCCGGTGAGATAGATGAGATAGGGCGTCGCAATGAACTGCGCCGCCACTTCGCGGTAGACATTGAGATTGGCGAGCACGCCGAGCGCGATCACGCAAAAAACCGGACCCGCCAGCCTGGCAATCGATTGCGACTTGTCCATCGCTTGTCCTGTCCCTTCGCCGGCATGACCCGGATCAGGTTCAAAGGGTGTTTCTCAGCCCGAAACGGGCACCCCTCGGAACTCACAATTAATGTAGGCCGATGGCGAGGACTGTCAACGCAACCGCCCTGGCGGTCGCGCAAAGCTGCTATTTCGGTAGCTCGGTCACCGCGACTTTGGCGGTGCCTTGCGCCTCGGTCACGACGCGCAGCGTCTTGGAGTCGAATTCGATGCCAAGCAGCCGAAGATCAGTGATGGCGGTATCGACCGTGACACCCTGGGTCACCTCGCGGAAATCGGCGGTCGCCGCGGCGATCTTGGCGCGGGCGTCGGCCGCGAACGGCTTCAGATCGATCGCCGCGTTCTTGGCGAGCGCCTCCTGAAGATGCGGTATCGCGGCGCGCGCCGCGGCGCCGATAATGCCGAACGCCGCCTCGGATTCGACGGCCAGCGACAAGTCGGTCAGCCGCAAGATTTGCTGTTGCTGATCGAGCGCCGGCTTGCCCCAGACGTGGATGGTCGCCTCCGCGCCCAAGCCGAACCAGCTCTTCTGCTCGGTCGCCTTGACCAAGAGCGAGATCAGCAGGCGGTCGCCGGATGCGGCGATCTCGGCCTTGCGCACTTCGACCGATACGGGGGCGGCACCTGCGTCCTTCGGGAATTTCTGGCCCTTGAGCTGCGTTTCAAGCAGCGCGCTGACTTGGGTGAACGGCATGTCGATCGGCACCGTGAAGGCGAGGCGACCTTCATTGATTGCCGGCACCAGCTCGACCGTCGCCGGGAACGGACAGTTCGGCGTTGTCTGGGTAGGGAGGATGCGCGTTTCGGACTGCACGCCGACCGTGAGCGTGACGTTGCGCTCGTCGATCTTGGGCTGCGCGGCGTAGGCGCGCACCGGCTTGAACTCGAGCCACAGCGCCGGCAGGCCGGTATTGCCGCCGCCGAGCGGGATCGAGCGGCACATCTTGGCCCATTCGCGCTTCGCGGTGTTTTCGATCATGGGATCGTTGCGCAGCCGCGCTTCAAGCGCGGCGACCTGACTGCCGATCTGTGGGTCGAGCATCGGCTTCACTTCCTGCGCGATGTTGAGCTTGACGCCAGCAAGATTGAGACCGGTGTCGCCGAAATTGGCCTGCGCGGCGAGGTTGGGAGCGAGCCGCCAGTTCGGCGTGATCGCGGGACGCGACGTCATCACGATACTGCCGCGGATGTCGGCCTTCTGGTCGATGACCTTGCCGACGATGCCGCCGATCTGCTTGCCGACATTGCCGCCGATCAGCCCGCCGATTGCATCGCCGATGCCGGTGACGGCCTGGCCGGCGACGTTGCCGATTTGCCCCGTGATGTGCACGGCGCCGTTGATCGGCACGGTCACGGTGAGCGCGTCGGAACGTCCGCTCACCGCGAGCGGTCCGCGCGTCACGGTAAGACCGATCTGTGCCTGGCCGAGCAATTGCGAGACCGGGTTGTTGTTCTGCCCGCTGAAGTCGCGCGGGGCATTGGCGTCGAGCGCCGAGCGGATGGCGGTCAGTGCGACGGCAACCGGCGCGACAACGAAAGACGGCTGCGCTTCCTGCTTCAGCGGCGGGAGCGCTGCGAGCGGCGGCGCGTTCTTCGGCGTCGTCGGCCAGAAGGTATTGAGCGCCCATAACGTCACGGCGAAAAACACCACGACGATGCCGATGGCGCCGATAATTTTCTTGGCCACGCGCTTCCCCCGAATCGCAGCGATACGATGTTAGTCGGCGCCCCGGCGGTGCGCCACCGTGAGGTCAGAAAGCGACTTTAACGCCGCCTTGCGCAATTCCCGTGCGGCTATGGTCGGACATCACGGTGCCTTCGATCGCGGCAAACAGGCTCGTTGCCGCCCCGATGCGTAGATCGGCCGCGAGCCTTGCATAGCCGCCGGCGACGCTATTTTGCCCGGTGGCCGCGAAGGACAGGGTCTGTCCTATCAGCACAGCGTTGATTGCCGTTGGGCCGATGCGCTCCATGCCAAGGACGCCGATCGTCGCTGTGGTCCTCAACGTGTTCTGTTGCCAGGGCGCGACACGGCTGAAGGCGAGCTCGAAACGCTCCTCGAGATTCTGCGTGGTGCGGCTCGAGACAGTCAGCGTCTGCGCGGAGCCGGTCTCGGTATAGCCCTCGAAGAAGCCGGCGAGATAACGCAACCTCGCCGCCGGCGTCATGACGATGTCGGCCATAATCGGGATGCGCCAGCCATAGGCGATTTCGGGGCTGACGAACCAGCCGTCATAGCTGGCGGTCGCGGTATCGACGCCGGTGGCGACGAGGTTGTTGGCAATCTGCCGGGTCGTCGCGTTCGCGGTGTGGCCGGCCGAGATCGCGAAATCAAGGAAGCGCGTCGTCCAGTCGAAGCGGCCGTATATGCCGCCGAACACGTAGTCGGTTTTAACCGTTTGTGACGACAGGTCGATGTCGAGCTTGCCGTTACCGGCACCGACGAAAACGCCGAGCCGTAGATCGGGCTGGACGCTTTTGTCGATACCAGCCATGGCGCCATAGGCGATGGTCCGGGCCGCGAGATTGACGTCGTCGGCATCCTGCTTGCGGACGCCGGCAAAGGCTTTCGACCACACAGCGATGCCCGAACCGCGGTCGAACGCGGTCGCCGTCGGAAACTTGTCGTCGCGCGCGTAAGCGAGCGCCGGGATCACGGCGAAAATATCGTTCGCCTGACCGGCAATTGAATGGACGGGGGCGAAGGCGCTTGCTGTCGAGCCGGTAATGCCAAATTCGCCGAAGCGGCTCGCGAGCAGCGAGGAGATGTTGCCGGTGAAATCGAGCAAGGTGCGGTCGGCGAGACTGACCGCGGTCGGATCGAGCACCGCGACCTGGTCGCCATTGATGACGTAAGGCGATCCGCCGAGGACAACGGCGGTGGAGCCGGTCGCGACCAGACCGCCGCAGCCGCAGAAGCCGAACGACAAAATCGAAGAAATGTCGCGGCCGCTCTGGATGCGGACCGTGTCGGCAAGACCGAGCCCGATATTGCCAATAATGCGCGAGCCGGGCAGCAGCGTGATCGTATTGTTGGTGCCCGTCGTGAGGTCGATCGCCAGACCGTTCACGATATCGGTGGCCATGATGGTGCCGGCATTCGTGATGTTGACGATGATGCCGAAGCCGCCGCCGACGATGGCGCTAGGACCCGAGATCGTGCCGGTGTTGACGATGTTGGTGTTGCCGAGCAGAAGAATCGCCACCAAGCCGTTCGGGCCGGCGGCGATGGTGCCGCTGTTGGTGATGTTGGCATTGCCGAACACTTCCATCCCGAAAGTCCCGGCGCCGAAAATCGCGCCGGTGTTCGTGACATTGGCGTCGCCGAACGTGACGATACCGCCCGATGTGCCGGCGACGGTGCCATTGTTGGTCAGAGTTAGATTGTTGAAGTCGAGCAGGCCCGTGGCGCCGCCGGATAGGGTGGTCCCGGCCGGATTGGTGCAGGTCTGATCGGTCCCGACCGCCGTGCAGACCGCGCTAGCCTCGTCGGCTCCGAGCAGTGGCAGGGCGCCCAGTACCGCCAGCCCGGCCAAAATATGCACCCACGCCCGCACGCGACGCCCCACCTAATTGCGGCGAGAAACTTACACGAGGAACCGGCTCCGTCCCAATCCCCACGCGTTATGTGTGATTAACGGCGCCCCATGCGGAACGGCTTGAGCGCGGCGTAAATCGTGTCGTTGACCGGGGTCGGCACATTGAGCTCCTTGCCCAGCCGCGAAATCGTTCCAGCCAGCCAATCGAGCTCCAGCCGGTTACCGCTGTTCAAGTCATTGGCCATTGAGGCGCGCATGTTGGAGACGAGATTTTTCTGCGCGTAAGCAAGGCGCTCGTCCTCAAAACCGGCCTCGATTGGCACGCCCGTGGCGCGTCCCACGGCGGCGGTCTCCCGCATGATCGCCATGAACATCCTTGTCATGTCGGGATCGGTCAGCACTTCCCCGGTGGTGGCGCGGGTCAGTGCCGTCGCGCCGGAGTTGGCGGCGAGGAAAACGAATTTCTTCCAGCGTTCGAGCTGGATGTTGTCCGAGATCGTCACGGCGATCCCGGCAGCATTTCCGGCCTCGGCAAATTTAAGAAGTATTGCATCGGGTTTACCGTCAATGCGGCCGCACACGATCGACTGTACCTTGCTGCTCTGTTTAATGACGCCCGGACGCTCGATCACGGTGAAGACGTAGGTGGTGCCGGGAATCGCATGGGCGGCGCCGACGATTGGCGCGATGCGCTCGTAGCTGTCGACGCCGTTTTGCAAGGTGATGACGCGCGTGTTTGCGCTGAGCAGCGGATTTGCCGTTTCGGCGGCCTTCTCGGTATCCCACAGCTTGACCGCAAACAGCACGATGTCGACCGGACCGATCTCGGCGGGTTTGTCAGTGACGTTCACCTTCGGCAAACGCAGGTCGCCGTGGACGCTCTCGATCTTCAGGCCGTCCTTGCGCATCGCGGCGAGATGCGCGCCGCGCGCAATGAAGAAAACGTCATGACCGGCCTGTGCCAGACGCGCGCCGAAATATCCGCCCACGCCGCCGGCTGCCAACGCTGCAATTCGCATCCATTTCATCCCGGAGTTTGAGACGGTGGAACCGTAACGACCCTGGCGGCGACGCGAAAGACGCCATGTTGTGCCGCATGACTGCAATGAATCCTCGCAGCGCGGAGGGCGGAACGGCCCATGTTGCACTGCGTTCTCTCACGGGGGCTAACATCAGCAACAAGCAGACGGAGAAAAGTTTTGAAACCGATTTATGCTGTCACATTGGCGACCGCGCTGATTGTGGGCGGTATCTCAACCGCCATGGCGCAATCATACGACAACGATGCGGTTCGCCCCTCGACGCGAGTTCACCGGTCGGAACGAATCATGCCGCTGACCGCGCCTGCCACGACGGGTAGTGGTGTGTCGGGTCACGAGGAATTCACCGGCAGCGGCACGCCGGGCAATACACCGCCGACGGAACCCAACGCGACCAACCCCAATGGCGGGGCCCAACGGGTCGATCCCGACGCAGCAAAAGATCGCTAGAAAAAAATCCCGCGCACGGTTCGCAACACCGTGCGCGGGATTTCAGAAGTTCAATTCACACTAAATCGCCACAGTTCCCCGAGTTGCTGGAACGCACGTGCGCGGTACGCGTTTTCCCAACATAGCGGGAAGCGATTGATCCCGGATAAATTCAAGGAGGCGAATTTGAAAGCGATTTATGCAGTAGCCTTGGCAAGTGCGCTTGCCATCGGTGGCGTTTCGACCGCGATGGCGCAGTCCAGCACTGACAACGCCACGAAAATGCAGAAGTCCGAGAAAATGCAGAAGTCCGAAAAGAACAAGACAATGACAACGGGTAGCGGCGTGAACGACAAGCTCATCGGCAGCGGCACCCCGGGCAATAACCCATCGACCGAGAAGAATGTGACCAACCCGAATGCGGGTGCACAGAAGCAAGATCCGGAAGCGGTGAAGAACACCGGTAAATAACGAAAAGCAGCAGAAGCAAGAGCCCCGCTCACGGTATAAGCCGTGAGCGGGGCCTTTTTTGTGCGCGCTTAGCGGAACAGCGAGGACGGGAAGTCGGCGGCGGAGCGGTGGTGATCGGCCGGCGGCCTGAACTCGGCCGGTGGACTGTTGTGGGCGTCGATTGCGCGGCGATAGAGGTGCCAAGTGGCATGGCCTAGCACCGGCATCACGACGGCGAGGCCAACGAACAACGGCAGCGAGCCGGCCGCCAGCAGGACCGCGACGATCAAGCCCCACAGAGCCATCGTCCCCGGGTTGGCGAGGCAGAGCCGGATCGAGGTCATCAGCGCCACGGCAGCGCCGACATCGCGGTCGAGCAGCAGCGGGAACGATATCGCACCGAGGATCAATGCGGCCGCGGCGAACAGAAAGCCGATCGCATTGCCGATCACGATCATGCTCCAGCCTTGCGGCGTGAACAGCACGTTATCGACGAATTCCGAGATCGAAGCCGGCATCGCGTAGCCGAAATGCGCGACATAGATCGCGTCGGCCGTGCCGAGCCAGATCACGAAGATCGCGGTGAGCAGGAACGCCAGTCCGGCGATTGCGCCGATCGAGGGCGAACGCAGCACGTCGAGGGCGTGGACGGCGTCGGTATCGAGGCCCTGTTCGCGGCGGCGACTCAACTCGTAGAGGCCGAGCGCGGCAACCGGGCCGATCAACGCGAAGCCGGCGGCGATCGGAAACAGAAATGGTAGGACGGCGTAGCCGAGCGTGAGCTGCGCCAGCACAATGCCGACCACCGGATAAATCACGCACAGGAAAATGGCGTGGCTCGGCATCGCGGTGAAATCGTCCCAACCCTGGCTCAAGGCCTCGGTGAGATCGTGGACGCCGATCTTGCGGACGAGAGGAGCGGGCGCGGCTTCCGCGGCGCCCATCAGAACGTGGGCTTGGGCCATGTGTCGTGTCTCCCGAACATTTGTCGTTCAGCAGCCGCGACGCCGGGAGCGCCAGTCATAATAAAAGATATGGCTGGCCGCCGTGCCGCGACCAACTGAGACAAGTATAGGTCCGGCAGGCCGTCTTGGTTCCTCACAAAAACGAGAGCCTTTGGACGAGAGCCCGCTTTCGCATGTGCGAAGCGGGCTCTGCCGACGATCCGCCGTCTCGGCGGCGTAATCGTCACTCCTGTCTCAGTAAACTCCGGCCGGCCGTATCGTTTGCCAGGTCTGTTGCGCCTGGCTCGGGGCCGGCGGCGCATAGGCCGTCGTGGGCTCGGCCGGGCGGCGCGGGCCCTGCGGCAGCACCACGACCTTGGTGCCGACGTTGACGCGGTTATAGAGGTCGATCACATCCTCGTTGGTTAACCGGATGCAGCCCGACGAGACCTGATGACCGATCGTCGCCGGGTTGTTAGTGCCGTGAATGCGGTATTCGGTGCCGCCGAGATACATGGCGCGGGCACCGAGCGGGTTGCCGGGACCGCCCGCGGTCATGCGCGGCAGATACGGCTGGCGCGCGACCATCGCAGCCGGCGGATACCAATCCGGCCATTCGGCCTTGCGCGCCACCTGCTTGACGCCGGCCCAGGTGAAACCTTCGCGACCGACACCGATGCCATAGCGGATCGCTTTGCCGTTACCGAGCACGTAATAGAGGTAGGTGTTCGGCGTATCGATGACGATAGTGCCGGGCGCCTCACTGGTCCTGTAGTTGACGATCGTGCGCTTGAGGTCGGGGCGGGTCTGCTCGTCGGCGGCCGCGTCGTCATCCTGCGGCGTTTGCACCGCATAGGCCGGTTGAGCAAGCGTTGCAAATTGTTGAGCGTGAGCGGAGCCGGCGAGCGCAATAGCGCTCAGCGCAGCGAGCACGGCAAGCGTGCGGGACGCAAATTGGGTCATGACGAACACCCTCGTGACACTGGTTCGTCGAAGCAAGTGTTCCGAAGGTTCAAGCGTTCCGTCACGGAATCCGGAGCGATTGTCACGAGCGCGCGAGCGCGGAACCTGGGCAGGCCGAACGCGTTTTAGCGCATCCTGTCGCGATCCTTGTCACGGTGCCAGCCGACCACCGCGTCGGGCACGCTATCAGTCGAGGCGAAATACGGCTTGATGTCGAGAAGCGGCGTCCCGTCGAGACAATCGAGCCCAACCACCGACAATTTTCCATCGTCGATACGCACCAGCTTAACCACGCTCAGCGCAATCGGATTGGGCCGCGCCGGCGACCGCAGGGCGAAGGTTCCGCGCTGCGTGCCGTAATGCGAGGGGACTTGAAGCACGATGTTCCGCGGCGAGCGGTCCATCCAGTAAAGCAGGACAAGGTGCGTGCAGCTTGCGACGTCCTTGAGCCCCGGGATCCATTTCGGATCGAGTTCCACGGTGCAAACCGCATCGGACTCCTGGGCGTTCTTGGGGCACTGTTGGCGCTCGGTCCAAGGCGTGCGGATGCGCCCGATGAAGTAAACCCCAGCATCCGGCTTGTCCGGCAGATCGACCGTGACCTCGCCCTCCCAGACCCCGAAATCCTTGCTAGTCATGCGGTTCTCCCTGGCGGCCAGCATAAACCCTCCGGCTTTTGCAGACTTGCCGCCGCCAAAATAAAGGCATAAAGATATCCTTATATGGTGGGACGCAGCCCAAGCGCTCCCAAGGAATTCGGATGTCCGACCCGGCCAAGCTCAATTTCGACGCCCTCAACGGCGCCCTTAAGGCGGCGGGCGAGGAGACGCGTCTGCGCATCCTGGCGCTGTTGGCCGAGGCCGAGCTCACGGTGTCGGACCTCACCGACATCCTCCACCAGTCGCAGCCGCGCATCTCGCGCCACCTCAAGCTGCTGGCTGAAGCGGGACTGGTCGAGCGCTTCCGCGAGGGCACCTGGGCGTTCTTCCGCACGGCGGAGCATTCCGACATTGCGCGCGCGCTGATCGCACATCTCAACCCTGCCGACCGGGTGATCGCACGGGATCGCGAGCGGCTCGCTGCCGTGCGCGCCGCACGCACCGCCGCGGCGCAAACTTACTTCCGCAAGCACGCCGCCGAGTGGGATCGCATCCGCAAGCTGCATGTCTCCGATGAAGCGGTCGAAGCGGCGATCCGAGACGCGCTGGAGCAACGCCCGTTCCGCTCGCTGCTCGACCTCGGCACCGGGACCGGGCGCATGCTCGAACTGTTCGGTTCGCAGATTGAGCGCGGGCTCGGGCTCGATATGTCGCTCGACATGCTGCTGCTGGCGCGCGACCACCTTGAGCGCGCAGGCTTGCGTCACTGCAGCGTGCGACAGGGCGACATCTACGACCTACCGATCCCCGACAATTCGTTTGACGCGGTCATCATCCATCAGGTGCTGCACTTTCTCGACGACGGGGCGCGCGCCGTGAAGGAAGCGTCGCGCGTGTTGCGCCCCGGCGGCAGCTTGTTGATCGTCGACTTCGCGCCGCACGAGCTCGAATTCCTGCGCGAGAAGCACGCGCACCGCCGTCTCGGCTTCGCCAGCGAGGTCGTGACACAATGGATGCAGTCGGCCGGCCTTGAGCCGGTGATGCACAAGAGCCTGCCGCCCGAGCCCGGCTCCGACGGCCAGATCGCGGTGTCGTTGTGGCTCGCCCGCGACACGCGCGCGCTGATGGCGGCCAAACCCAGGCGCGAGGTGGCGTGATGTTATCTCCGCTCCGCGCCAGCCGGTGGTCCGCGCCGCAAAGCCGCATGAATGTCTCGTTCGAGTTCTTCCCGCCGAGCACGGAAGAAATGGACCAGACCTTGTGGGAATCGATCAAGCGGCTCGAGCCGCTCTCGCCGAGATTCGTCTCGGTCACTTACGGCGCAGGCGGCTCGACGCGCGAGCGCACGCACGCCACCGTTAAACGCCTCCTCGGTGAGACGTCGCTCGTTCCGGCCGCGCATCTGACCTGCGTCGCCGCGACCCGCGAGGAGATTGACAAGATCGTCGCGAATTATCATGCGATCGGCGTGCGCCACATCGTGGCGCTGCGCGGCGATGCGGCGGGAGGCGCCGGAACGCGCTACGCGCCGCATCCCGATGGCTACGAAAACGCCGCCGCGCTCGTCGCCGGCATCAAGATGCGCTTCCCCGACATCGAAATCTCGGTGTCGGCCTATCCCGAGAAGCATCCGGATTCGGCGACGGTCGAGGCTGACATCGACACGCTCAAGGCCAAGGTCGACGCCGGCGCGACGCGCGCGATGACACAATTCTTTTTCGAGAACGATCTCTACTTCCGCTACCTCGAGCGTGTGCGCAAACGCGGCATCGACATTCCGATCGTGCCGGGTCTGATCCCCGTGCAGAACTTTAAGACGATGACGGCGTTCGCGGCGCGCGCCGGAGCGTCAGTACCATCTTGGCTCGCCGAGCGTTTCGACGGCCTCGAAAACGATGCGGCGACCCGCAAATTGATCGCCGCCGCCGTCGCCGCCGAACAGGTCGTCGATCTGGTCGACCGCGGTGTCACCGATTTTCACTTCTACACCATGAACCGCGCGGACCTCGTCTACGCGATCTGCCACCTCCTGGGGCTTCGGCCCATCGTGAAGCAGGCAGCCTAAGAAAACGGAACAGTCGCGTGCCCACAGCGTCCCACAATAAAGCCCGAACTTTACTCCGCGAAGCCGCCGCCAAGCGCATCCTCGTGCTCGACGGCGCCATGGGGACCATGATCCAGGCGCTCAAGCTCGACGAAGAAGGCTATCGCGGCGCGCGCTTCGACGCCTGGAATCGCGAAGTGCGCGGCAATAATGACCTGCTCAATCTCAGCCGTCCCGACGCAATCCGCGACATCCACCTCGCTTATTTCCGTGCTGGCGCCGACATCGTTTCGACCAACACGTTTTCCTCGACCACCATCGCGCAAGCCGATTACGGCATGGAGGAGATTGTTACCGAGTTGAACCGCGCCGGCGCCAAGCTCGCCAAGGAAGCGGCGGCGCTCGCGGAGAAGGAAGATGGCAAGAAACGTTTCGTCGCTGGTGCGCTCGGCCCGACCAACCGCACCGCGTCGATTTCGCCGGACGTGTCCAATCCCGGCTTCCGCGCCATCACCTTCGATCAACTGCGCGCCGCCTATGGCGAACAGGTGCGTGGTCTGCTCGACGGCGGCGCGGATCTGCTGCTGATCGAGACGATTTTCGACACGCTCAATGCCAAGGCCGCGATCTACGCGATCGAGGAGGAATGCGCGGCGCGCGGCGCCGCGGTGTCGGTGATGATCTCCGGCACCATCACCGATCGCTCCGGTCGTTTGCTGTCGGGCCAGACCCCGGCGGCGTTTTGGAATGCCGTGCGGCACGCCGACCCGCTGACGATCGGCCTCAACTGCGCGCTCGGCGCCAAGGAAATGCGCGCCCATATCGCCGAGATCGGCCGCGTCGCCGATACCTTGGTGTGCGCCTATCCGAACGCCGGGCTCCCCAATGAATTCGGTTATTACGACGAGAGCCCGGAATATATGGCCGAATTGCTCGGCGAATTCGCCGATGCCGGCCTCGTCAATGTGGTCGGCGGTTGCTGCGGCACTACCCCCGACCATATCTCGGCCATTGCTCGCGCGGTCGAAGGCAAAAAGCCGCGCGCTATTCCTGAAATTCCACGGCAGTTGCGGCTGTCGGGCCTCGAAGCGTTCGCGCTGACCCCGGAAATCCCGTTCGTCAATGTCGGTGAGCGCACCAACGTCACCGGCTCGGCAAAATTCAGGAAACTGATCACCGCGGACGATTATCCGGCGGCGCTCGCAATTGCCCGCGACCAGGTCGAGAACGGCGCGCAGATCATCGACGTCAACATGGACGAAGGCTTGCTCGACAGCGAGCAGGCGATGACGACGTTCCTCAATCTGATCGCGGCCGAGCCCGACATCGCGCGGGTGCCGGTGATGGTCGATTCCTCGAAATTCTCCGTGATCGAAGCCGGCCTGAAATGCCTACAGGGCAAGCCGGTAGTGAATTCGATCTCACTGAAAGAAGGCGAGGAAGCCTTCATCGATCACGCGAAAATCGTCCGCCGCTATGGCGCAGCGGTCGTGGTCATGGCGTTCGACGAAAAAGGCCAGGCCGATACGCTCGAACGCAAGGTCGCGATTTCGCAGCGCGCCCACGACATTCTCGTCAACCAAGTCGGCTTCCCGCCGGAAGATATTATCTTCGACCCGAATATTTTCGCGGTCGCGACCGGCATGGAGGAGCATAACGGCTACGGCCTCGCCTTCATCGAGGCGGCACGGCAGATTCGGGCGAAGCTGCCGCATGTTCATATCTCGGGCGGCGTGTCGAACCTGTCCTTCTCGTTCCGCGGCAATGAGCGCGTGCGCGAGGCGATGCATTCGGTGTTCCTCTATCATGCCATCAAGGCCGGGATGGACATGGGCATCGTCAATCCGGGACAGATCTCGGTCTACGACGACATCGAGCCGGAACTGCGGGAGGCCTGCGAGGACGTCGTGCTCAACCGGCGGCCCGATGCGGCCGAGCGGCTCTTGGCGCTGGCCGAGAAGTTCCGCGGCAAAGGACAGGAAGCGAAAGAGGTCGATCTCGCGTGGCGCGACAAACCGGTCGAGGCGCGGCTTACCCATGCGCTGGTCCATGGCATCACGGATTTCATCACCGCCGACGTTGAGGAAGCGCGGCTCAAGGCGGCTCGCCCGCTCGACGTGATTGAAGGTCCTTTGATGGACGGCATGAACGTGGTCGGTGACCTGTTCGGCTCCGGCAAGATGTTCCTGCCGCAGGTGGTGAAATCGGCGCGGGTGATGAAGCAGGCGGTCGCGTGCCTGATGCCTTATATGCAGAACGACGGCCGTGACCACGCCGCCAACACCGCCGGCAAGATCGTGATGGCGACAGTCAAAGGCGACGTCCACGACATCGGCAAGAACATCGTCGGCGTCGTGCTCCAGTGCAACAATTACGACGTCGTCGACCTCGGCGTCATGGTGCCGGCGGAGAAGATCCTCAAGGCGGTGCGCGAAGAACAGGCCGACATCGTCGGCCTGTCC
>JAFAQJ010000172.1 GCA_019246455.1 Pseudolabrys sp. | reverse complement strand
CGAGCGCGAAGTTCTGCTGCGCATGGCACCGCACATCGTGCAGCCGTTGCGTTTCATGCTGCCGCAACCGGGGCCGCGCTCGCCACTTTTGCTGCGGCTGGGGCTGTTTATTTATGACCGTATCGGTGGCCGACGGCTGCTGCCGGGGACGCGTACTGTCGACCTGACTCATCACGAGGTCGGGCAGCCGCTCAAGCGCACATTCCGTTACGGTTTCGAATATTCCGATTGCGCGGTCGATGATGCCCGGCTCGTTGTCTTGAACGCGCTCGACGCTACGGAGCGCGGCGCCGATATCCGCACACGCGCCCGTTGCGTGCGGGCCGAGCGGCGTCATGACTGGGAACTGGTACTCAACAGAAGCGGCCGCCGCGAAGTTGCAACGGCGCGAGTGCTCATCAATGCCGCAGGCCCGTGGATCGGACAGATCGCGGAGCATGTTATTCGTGTGCCGCTATCCAGTCCGGTGCGCCTGATCAGAGGCAGCCATATCGTGGTGCGTCGGAATTTTCCGCACAAATATGCCTATACGCTGCAGGCGCCGGATGGCCGCGTGGTGTTCGCGCTGCCGTTCGGCGACAGCTTCACGCTGATCGGCACGACCGACCGGCCCTTCGTCGGTGACGTCAATTCGCCGGCGCCCGATCCCGAAGAAATTTCCTATCTGATCAAGATCGTGAACAGTTTTTTCCGGGAAGAACTGATGCCGACTGATCTGGTCTGGTCGTTCGCCGGCGTTCGCTCGCTGCATGACGATGGCTCGAAGAAGCCGGAAGATGTCACGCGCGATTACACGTTGGAACTCGATGAGCGTTACGGCGAAGGACCTCTGCTCACCGTTTTCGGCGGCAAGATCACGACGGCTCGGCGGCTGGCGGAAGCGGTCATGAAAAAGATCGGTCACTTTTTCCAGGCGTTGCCGGCGTGGACTGCGGATTCGCACCTGCCGGGTGGCGACTTTCCGGTCGACGAGCTCGCCGCGCAGGTCAAGCGCGCAGGCAACCGCTGGCCGTTTCTCGCTGAAAGCACCGCGCGGCGAATGGTCCAGGCCTACGGCACGCGCATTGACCGCGTTCTCGGCGATGCAAAAGACTCCGATGATCTCGGCCCCAGCTTTGGCGAGCTCACCGCAGCCGAAGTACGCTACTTGATGAGGCACGAGTGGGCGCAGACCGCCGACGATGTGCTGTGGCGGCGGTCCAAATTGGGACTCGTCACAGCGGATTCCGACAAGACCGCCCTTGCAAAGTTCATGTCCGGCACGACTTCCCGTGGTTAATGGCGGGTTTCTGGCGGACATACAATTGAGCGGGAACCCTTTAGGGCAACGTTATTCGTTTGTGCTCTAATCCACCCATCGAGGGCGGCTGAGATGTCGATCGACGACGAGAAGAATATCGAAGCGCGTTTCGCGACGACCAAAGTCTTGGTGGTTGACGACGAGCATTACATGCGCAAGGTCGTTCGAGCTTTGCTCATGAGCATCGGCATTCGCACGGTGTACGAGGCGCCTGATGGCGTCGCCGGCCTCGAGGCAATCCGCACGCTCGGCCCCGATATCGTCATTCTCGATTGGGAAATGCCGGGTCTCGATGGTCCGGGGTTCACGCGCATGGTGCGCTCGCCCGAGACCTTTCCGTTTCCCGACGTGCCGATCATCATGCTGACCGGTCACGGTGAGCGCGCGCGCGTCGTCCAGGCGCTCGAAATCGGCGTCAATGAGTTCCTGCTCAAGCCGGTATCGTCCAAGGCGATGCGTGATCGCATTGTCTCGGTGTTGCTGCGGCCCCGTCCGATGGTGAAAAGCGGCAATTACTACGGCCCGGTGCCGCGCAAGGCGACATCGGTCAAAGCCGAAGCCGATCGTGCAATCACCCAACTCTTCGTCGTCAACACCTGACGCCAAGGCCGGTGGGGTCGCTGTTTTTCTCGAGTTTTACCGGTCCGTAACGCAATCCGTGCTGCTATTTCAGGCAGCCGCGGCAGTGAAAAGGTGCGCGCGTGATCGTCGCCAAATACGTGGAATTCCAGATCCAGCAGCTCAGCGTGCTGGTCGTCGACGACAACGCCTTCATGCGCAAGATGGTACGCAGCCTGCTCAACAATATCGGCGTCAAGAAGATCTTCGAGGCGTCAGACGGCATCGCCGGGCTCGACGCGATCCGTCAATTCTCGCCTGATGTAGTTATTCTTGATTGGGAAATGCCGCTACTCAATGGTCCAGAGTTTGTGCGCATCGTGCGCTCGCCCGGCGTGTTCCCGCTCCCCGACATTCCGATCATCATGCTGACCGCGCATGGCGAACGCTGGCGCGTGGTCGAGGCCGTAAAGATCGGAGTCAATGAATTTCTCTGCAAGCCAGTGTCGGCCAAGGGCCTGCTCGACCGCCTCGTTTCGATCCTGGCCAAGCCGCGTGCCAGCGTGCAGATGGGCGATTACTACGGCCCGGAACCCCGTAAGCTGGTAATTGACGCGACCGCGGCGGAGGATCGCGGCGATCTGCCGGAGTTGCCGGTCTGACCTGATCGTCCACATTTCGCTGATGACCGTTGAGCCCTGTCCCACGCCTCGCTAGCGTGCGGATGGAAACGGTGGACGGGGTTCATGCGGCGGCCGCTGGTGCGGTTTGAGGGCGTCTCCAAGCGCTTCGGCGGCGTTACGGCGGTCGACCGGCTAACGCTCGACATCGCGCCGAACGAATTTTTTGCTCTGCTCGGTCCCTCCGGCTGCGGCAAGACCACACTGCTGCGCATGCTCGCCGGGTTCGAGACGCCAGACGAAGGCCGCATCCTGCTTGACGGCGAGGACATCGCCGCGACGCCGCCGCATCAGCGGCCCGTCAACATGATGTTTCAGAGCTACGCGTTGTTCCCGCATCTCAGCGTCGAGAGCAACATCGCCTTCGGCTTGCGGCAAGAGAAACAGAGCAAAGATGAAATTGCCACTCGCGTCGCTGCGATGTTGGTTTTGTTGCATCTGGAAGGCCTCGGCCGTCGCAAACCTGATCAATTGTCCGGTGGCCAGCGGCAACGCGTCGCCTTGGCGCGATCGCTCGTGAAACGGCCGCGCGTTCTGCTGCTCGACGAGCCGCTCGCGGCGCTCGACAAGAAGTTGCGGGGACAAACGCAGTTCGAGTTGGCCGAATTGCAGCGCAAGCTCGGCACCAGCTTTGTCATCGTCACGCACGACCAGGACGAGGCGATGATCATGGCTTCACGCATCGGCGTGATGAATCACGGCAAGCTGATTCAGATCGGCGCGCCGGCAGACGTCTATGAGCGGCCGGAAAGCCGTTGGGTCGCGGGATTCATCGGCGACGTCAATCTCATTGAAGGCGGGCTCGAGAAGTCACGCAAGATCATCGACACCGCGCATGGTCAGTTTCGAATCGATAATGCTGCTGGCGCGATGGCAGGCGAACGAGTGTGGCTCGCGCTGAGGCCGGAACGCCTGAGCCTTGCCACGAAACGTCCTTCCGCAAGAAATAATTCCATCGTAGGCACCGTCCATGACGTCGCCTTCCTCGGCGACACTTCGATTTATCATGTGCGCCTTGCGAGCGGATCCCGGCTCATCGTCAGCGCTTCGAACGGTGGCCAGGCAGCGCGTTTTTCTGCCGGCGATAAGGTCTGGGCGTCATGGACGCCGGACGCGGCCGTCGTATTGAGGCGGTAAACGATGTCCGATCGATCCTGGACCACCCGGCTGCTGATCCTCGCACCCTACCTGTGGCTCGTCGCATTGTTTCTCGTTCCATTCCTAATCGTGTTCAAGATCAGCCTGTCGCAGACAGCGCTGGCGCAGCCGCCTTACCTGCCGGTATTCGATGTGAGCGCGGGATTGTCCGGCGCCGTGGATTTTCTCGGCGGGCTGTCGGCAGACAATTACCGGCTGCTCGGCTCGGATACGATTTACATTTTCTCGTATCTCAAAAGTCTGCAGATCGCGGCCGTTTCGACCGCGATCATGCTCGTGATCGGCTATCCGGTAGCCTACGGCATGTCGCGTGCGCGTCGCGCTTGGCAGCCGTTGCTCGTGATGCTGATCATCCTGCCGTTCTGGACTTCGTTCCTGATCCGCATCTATGCCTGGATCAACATCCTCCAGCGCGACGGATTGCTCAATCAGGTGCTAATGGCGCTCGGTATCATCGACGAGCCAGTGGCCTGGCTCGCCAGCGACACCGCGATCTACATCGGCATCGTCTACTCGTACCTGCCATTCATGGTGTTGCCGCTTTATGCGGCGCTTGAGAAGATTGATTACACGCTGCTGGAGGCCGCGGCTGACCTCGGCTGTCCGCGCTGGAAGTCATTCTGGCTTGTGACGTTTCCGCTGTCGTTCCCAGGGATCGCCGCGGGTTTTCTCCTCTGCTTCATACCGATCGTCGGCGAATTTGTGGCGCCCGATCTCTTGGGCGGGTCCGAGACTCTGATGATCGGCCAAACTCTGTGGACCGAGTTCTTCAGCAACAAAGACTGGCCCGCGGCATCGGCCATTGCCGTCGTCCTATTGACGCTGTTGCTTGCTCCGATCCTTTTCTATGAGCGCCTGCAACAACGCGCATTGACGGAAAACCGCTGATGAAACGCGGTCTTTCAACATTCAATGTGGTGGCGGTCGCGCTCGGGCTCGCATTCCTTTATCTCCCGATCACGATCCTCATGCTCTATTCGTTCAACGCATCGCACCTTGTCACGGTGTGGGGTGGCTGGTCGCTGCAATGGTACGGCGAATTGCTGCACGACCAAGCGTTGCTCGAGGCCGCGTGGGTCAGCCTACGCATCGGATTGATCTCTGCCACCGCGGCGACGATTTTGGGCACGCTGGGAGCGCTGGCACTGCGCAACAAACGCTTTCGCGGGCGGTTGCTGTTTTCCGGGATGGTCTACGCACCGCTGGTGATGCCGGAAGTGATTACTGGACTGTCGCTGCTGTTGTTGTTTGTCGCGGTCGGCATCGATCGTGGTTTCTGGACGATCGCGCTCGCGCACACGACGTTGACGATGTGTTTTGTCACCGTCATCGTTCAATCGCGTCTGCTGACGGTTGACCGTAGCCTGGAGGAAGCGGCGGTGGACCTCGGATGTCCGCCGTGGAAGACGCTGCTCACCGTGACGCTACCGTTGATCGCGCCGGCGATTGTCGCGGGTTGGATGCTGGCGTTTTCGTTGTCGCTCGACGACCTAGTGATCGCGAGCTTTACCACCGGTCCTGGTGCAACCACGCTTCCGCTGCGTATCTATTCCGAAGCACGGCTCGGCGTGAAGCCTGAGATCAACGCGATCTGCACAATTGTCGTTGCGGTGGTAGCGTTGGCTACGGTGGCAGCCTCACTCGCTGCCAAGCGCACCTCGCTTGAAGATGAGCACGAACGTGACGCGCTCGCGGCGCAGGTTTGATGTTTATTGAGCTGGTTTGGGTTCTTCCTGGGTGACCGGCTGGGGCGCGCCGCCTGTCAGTCGTTCAACCGCCGAACGGAGAGCGTCGCGAGCGCCACGATCGCGCACCGCATCGAGCAATGGCGCGGCGGCACCGGACCGCCTAATCAGCGCTTGCGGGTCGGGCAACATCAGCGGGCTATCCCAGGTTCCCGTCACAAAGAACGGCAGGTCGAAACCGCCACCGGCGTTCGCTGGGGCGATCAGGCTTGCTGTGCCCTTGAGGTCGAGTTCGCGCGACGGCAGCGCGGCGGTGCCAGCCATTGCCAGTTTGATCGATGGTCCTTCCACTGTGACGTCATCGATTGACACCGTGCCCTGTAAAACCTTCAGCGTTACGGTGAAGCGGTCATACGGCGTGCGGCCATTGCGGAAATCGCCGGCAGCCGAAAGCGGCCGACGCTCGAGGCGGCGCAACAACTGCTCGATGTCGAATCCGGCCAACATGCCTTTCGCGGATGTCACGGTCGCGGAACCTGATATCGTCCGTGTTAGGGCCAGCACGCTATCGCCTGAACCTTCCAGCGCGAACGCAATATTGCCCTTGCCCTCGATCCGCCGCGTGCCGATCAGCTGTTCGAGGCACTCGTCGAGATTGACGTTGTTGAACTGCATCTGTGATTTCGCTTCGACCCCCGTCTCGAAATTTGCGAGCGTGACCGAGCCTTTGAGAATGCCGCCGAACGCCTGGGATTCCCCGACGGTTACATTGAGGTGTCCGCCGCGCAGATTGGCCGCGATCGCTGTGCGGCCAAGCCGCGCCGTCGCGACTGTGATGCGCGCCGCGGACAATCGCAGATCAACGTCGAAGCCGCTCAAGCCGTCGAGCGTCAAGCGTGCATCGTTCCACTCGCGCTGATTGCTGGCCAGAACGCGGATCGTCGACACGTAAGGGGTCAGATCAAGCGCGTCGGCTGCGAGCGTGCCCTGCAAGGTCTGTCGGCCGTCGGCTGCGAAGGTCAAAACGCCTTCTGCGCTGTTGCCGTCGAGCTCGACGTTGACACCCGACAGCGCGATCGTCCCACCAACGATATTGGTTTGGGCTTTGAGCGCGAATCGGCCGAAGCCGCCGCCCGGCAGCGACCGCTGGCCAGCCCAACGCATCGCCCGTCGCAGTGAGGTAGCATCTGCAGCCAGTGTTCCCTCGACTTTCAATGTCGGTGTAGTGCTGAACGAGCCGTCGAACGCCGCCTTGATGGGTGCGCCGGCAACACGCAGCTTGAGTCCGCTTTTGGCGCCAGCGAGCGCGGCCCCGAAATCGCTGACTGTGGCACTCGCGTCGACCGGCTCGCCGTGCCAGCTCAGGCGACCGGTGGCGCCGAAGCTATTCGAGATCGATGGCCACGCGAGCGATAGCTCGACATTTTCGAAAGTCTCGGCGACACCCCGGGCCGCGTCGCGCCAGACGATCCGACCATCGTCGATGCGGATTTCCGAGAATGCTGCCGCGTGTGAGCCGGCCTTTTGCGTCCGCGTCAGCGTGTCGATTAGAACGGACCAATTTGACTGCCCGTTGGCGCCGACCGTCACTGCGATCGTCGGGCGCTCAAGCGATACGTCGGCCAGTTCGATTCGGCCAAACAATAACGGGAAGAAACGCAGCCGCGCCGTCAACCGTTCGGCCGATAGCGCCGGCTCTTTATCGTCGCCCAGAACCACATCCGAGAACGTCACGCTGCCGGTTGGAAATAGCGAAACACTGGAATCGCCGCGCAGCACCGGCTGCAGGCCAGTTACCGCCGATATCTCGTCGCGGACACGGTCGCGGAAGGCGTCGGGGGACACGAACAGCTTCACCACGAGCGCCGTAACGCCCGCGACCGCCACGATCGCGGCAAACGCTATTCCCAGCCGTCTGAAGGCAGTGGCCGCGGTCAAAGGCGATTGTCCAGTATTTCCCCGTCTCGGCGAACTATATCACCGTCGACACAGTGGCCAACCTGACGATCCTCTGTGTCGCTTTCGTGGCCGCGCGTTGGTTAAGACCGCCGCCTTATTGTTGCGCAGTCCGGATCGGCATGGGGTTACTTGCGACTTCGGCGATCAGCTTGGCGATGATCGCCTGCCCGAACGAGTTGAAATTTTTGGCCTCCATGACGAAAGCGTTCGGACCGCCCATCACATTGTTGCGGTAGTAATTGGCGAGGCCGCCCGGTGGATTGGTGTGCTCAGGATTCCAAGGCAGCGGGTTGTCGCTGAGGATCACCAGGCCATTGATGGTGATACCGAGCGCCACGGCCTCGTCGCGCGCCGTGGTCACGTCCCGGCCCGCATTATTGGTGCCGTCGCCCGATACGTCGATGGTGCGGCGCTTCGAGGTGAAAGGCGCATGCGCGAATTGTGCCACCGAAAATTCGATGCCGCCGCTGATCGACGTGCGGTCGGCAAACGAGCGAGGCGATTCGATCAAGCGGTCGCCGAATGCTTGCGCAGTTTGCGGTCCATCGATCAGCGTCCAGTCGATCACGACTTTTTGCGACGACACGCCCGACCACTCGACAAAGCAAATTGCGATGCGGCTATTCGGACGGGATTTGATGGCATTGAGGACGCGCGGGTCCGAAATCGCTGCAGCATATCCTTCGCGTTGCAGCTGGAATTTGGCGGCATCGACGCTGCGTGAAACGTCTGAGGCGAGGACGAGCAGAAGGTCGACCGCTTCAGCTGCGCGCGCGACCGGCGCGACGAGCAGCATCGCTGTGACTACAACAAAAGTTCGAGCCCAACGCGCCATGCGCCAAGCCTAGCCGATTTCGGCTGGCACGCCAGTTCGACTTTTATCGGGCCAGAACCCGGGGCGCTGGGAATGCGATCTCGACGAGCGTGCCGTCATGGTGCGCGCTCCTGATCGTGAATTTCGCGTGATTGGCTTCGGCCAGCGCCTTGGTGATCGGGAGGCCTAATCCGGTTCCATTGGCGCCCCAACGCGTCGCGGTTGCGAGTTGACGGAACGGCTCGAGCGCCGCCTCGATCTCGTGGGCACTCATGCCGGCACCGGTATCGCGCACCCGCAACACGACCTCATTGCGGTCCGATAGCGCGGTCGAGACGATGATCTGGCCGCCGGCGTTCGTGAACTTTATCGAGTTCGACAGGAG
>JAFAQJ010000171.1 GCA_019246455.1 Pseudolabrys sp. | reverse complement strand
GTCTCCGGCGCCTGCTTTGCCGATTTCGGCCACGATGTGACGTGCGTCGACAAGGACGCCGGCAAGATCGCGGCGCTCGAGCGCGGCGAGATGCCCATTTACGAGCCGGGTCTCGATGCGCTGGTCGCCGCCAACGTCAAGGCAAAGCGGCTCAACTTCACCACCGATCTGCGCGCGGCTGTGAAGGATGCGCAAGCGGTGTTCATTGCGGTCGGCACGCCATCCCGGCGCGGCGATGGCCACGCGGATCTCTCGTTCGTCTATGACGCGGCTCGCGAGATCGCGGCGGCGCTAGGTTCGAACTTTACCGTCGTCATCACCAAGTCGACCGTGCCGGTTGGCACGGGCGACGAGGTCGAGCGCATCATTCGCGATACGCGCGCCGATGCGCAGTTTGCCGTCGTATCGAACCCAGAATTTCTGCGTGAGGGCGCGGCGATCCGCGACTTCAAGCATCCCGACCGCATCGTCGTCGGCCACGATAATCCGCGCGCCGGCGACGTGATGGCCGAACTTTATCGCCCCCTTTATCTCAATGCCGCACCGATCCTCACCACCTCGCGTCGCACCGCCGAACTGATCAAATACGCAGCGAATGCTTTCCTCGCGACTAAGATCACTTTTATCAACGAGATCGCGGACCTTGCGGAAAAAGTCGGCGCCGATGTGCAGGACGTCGCGCGCGGCATCGGCCTCGACAATCGCATCGGCGCGAAATTCCTTCACGCCGGCCCGGGTTACGGCGGTTCGTGCTTCCCGAAGGACACTGTGGCGCTGATAAAGACCGGGCAGGACAACGACACGCCGATGCGCATCGTCGAGACGGTCGCCGCCGTCAACGACACGCGGAAGCGCGCGATGGCGCGCAAAGTGGCGCACGCACTTGGCGGCGATATGCGCGGCAAAACCATCGCCGTGCTCGGCCTCACCTTCAAGCCGAACACCGACGACATGCGCGAAGCGCCATCGATCCCGCTAATCACCGCGTTGCAGGATATGGGCGCCAAGGTGCGGGTCTATGATCCGGTCGGCATGGAGCAGGCGAAGACCGTGATCTCCGGTGTCACATTCTGCGACAGCGCCTACGACTGCGCGCAGGGCGCGTCGGCGCTCACCATCGTCACCGAATGGGAACAATTCCGTGCGCTCGACTTTGGGCGGCTCAAGCAGGCGATGGCGAAGCCGGTGCTGATCGACCTGCGCAACGTCTATCGTGCCGACGAAATGACGCGGCACGGCTTCGTCTACGAAAGCGTCGGCCGCCCGAAAGGCAAGACATGATGCATGTGAATTTGTCGCGCCCCGCGTAAGCGGGGCATCCAGAGGACACTTCCGACATCGCCGTTCGTGTTTCTGGCGCCCGCTCCGGCGGACGAGGACAAGGTTCAATGCAGACGTTCGATATTCCGCTCCCAATCGATGAAGCGCTGCCGCGCCTGACGCAGGCTCTGCGTGTCTCGCCTACTGCCGTGCTGGTGGCGCCACCCGGTGCCGGCAAGACGACGCGGGTGCCGCTCGTCCTGATCGACGAGCCGTGGGCCAAGGACGGCAAGATTTTAGTGCTAGAGCCGCGTCGTCTGGCGGCGCGCGCCGCCGCAGCGCGCATGGCTGCGACCTTGGGGGAGCAGGTCGGCGACACGGTCGGTCTGCGCGTCCGGTTCGGCTCGAAAGTGTCGAAAAAGACCCGCATCGAGGTTGTCACCGAAGGCATCTTCACGCGGCGCATTCTTGACGATCCCGCGCTCGAGGGCGTCGCCGCCGTTTTGTTCGACGAATTCCACGAACGCTCATTGGACGCCGATCTCGGACTCGCGCTGGCGCGTGATGCACAACAGGGGCTGCGCGAAGATCTGCGCATTCTGCCGATGTCGGCGACCCTCGATGGCGCGCGGGTTTCGGCGCTGCTCGGCAATGCGCCGATCATCGAAAGCGAAGGTCGGGCTTTTCCGGTTGAGACCCGATATCTCGGCCGCGATCCGCGCAGCCGCATCGAGGATCAGGTGGCGGGCGCGGTCGAACGCGCGTTACACGCAGAAACCGGCTCGCTGCTGGTGTTTCTGCCCGGAGCCGGCGAAATCCGCCGCACCGAGACTTTGCTGTGCGAACGCGTGGACAATTCCGACACCGACATTGTCGCGCTCTACGGCGCGCTGGAGGCACAGGTACAGGACCGCGCAATCTCTCCCGCGCCGAAAGGCCGCCGCAAGGTGGTGCTGGCGACCTCGATTGCCGAAACCTCGCTCACCATCGAAGGCGTTCGCGTCGTGGTCGATTCCGGCCTGTCACGCGTGCCACGCTATGAACCCGACGTCGGGCTGACCCGGCTCGAAACGGTGCGGGTGTCGCGCGCCGCCGCCGACCAGCGCCGCGGCCGCGCCGGGCGCACCGAGCCGGGAATCTGCTACCGATTGTGGGACGAACCGCAGACCGGTTCGCTCGAGCCCTATACGCGGCCGGAAATCCTGTCGGCCGATCTGTCGTCCTTCGTGCTCGATCTTGCGCAGTGGGGCGCGGCCGATCCTGGAAAGCTCGCGTTCCTCGATCCGCCGCCGGCGGCGGCATTAAACGAAGCGCGCGTGCTGCTGCGCGAGCTCCATGCCATCGATCCCGATGGCCGCATCACGGAGGAAGGTCGCAAGCTGCGCGCCTTGCCGCTGCCGCCGCGCCTCGCGCGTATGGTGGTCGATGCCGGCGATCCGCGCGCCGGCGACATCGCCGCGATCCTCACCGAACGCGGGCTCGGCGGCGACGATCCCCATCTCGAGCATCGCCTCGACAATTTCCGCCGCGACCGGTCGCGTCGAGCCGAGGACGCCCGCGCGATGGCGAAACGCTGGACGCAAACTGCGGGCGCAAAAGGTAAGGGCGATTTGTCGGTCGGCGCCATTCTCGCGCTGGCCTATCCCGACCGCGTCGCCAAGAAGCGCGGCGGGGCCGACGCAACTTATCTCCTCGCCAACGGCCGGGCCGGCGCGCTCGATCCAGCATCGTCGCTGTCACGCCAGCCGTTTCTGGTCGTCGCCGAGATCACCGGCAGCGCGGCCAACAGCCGGATCTTGCTGGCGGCGCCGATCGGCGCCGATGAGATTGACACGATGTTCGCGGAGGAGATCGAGGAGCGCGATCAAGTTACGTTCGATCGAGCTTCAGCGTCGTTGCGCGCTCGCTCAGGGCGGCGGTTCGGCGCCATCGCACTCACCGAACATGTCAAACCGATCAGCCCGAACGACGAGACATCGGGCCTGCTCGCCGAAGGCCTAGCCTCGCTCGGCATCGCGCGCCTGCCGTGGTCGAAGCCGCAATTGCAATGGCGTGACCGTGTCAATTTCTTACGCAAATCTGAAGGCGACGAATGGCCCGACCTGTCCGACGCGGCACTCGCCGCGACCGCCGCTGATTGGCTCGCGCCGTTCTTGACTGGCAAGACTGCCCTGTCGCAGATTTCCGCCGATGATCTTGGCACCGCGCTCGACGCGCTGGTGCCATGGAACATGAAGAAGCGGCTCGATACCGAAGCGCCGACCCATTTTGCCGCGCCGTCCGGCTCGCACGTGCCGATCGATTATGAAAGCGCCGAAGGCCCCAAACTGTCGATCCGCGTCCAGGAATTGTTCGGGCTTGCGCATCATCCGTCGATTGCCGGCGGCCGCGCGCCGCTCCTGATCGAGCTTTTGTCGCCAGCGCATCGTCCGGTGCAGGTGACGCGCGATCTGCCTGGCTTCTGGCGTGGCAGCTATGTGCAGGTCAAAGCCGAGATGAAGGGCCGCTACCCGCGTCATCCCTGGCCGGACAATCCGCTCGAAGCGCCGGCGACACGCCGCGCGAAGCCGCGGGGCACTTAAAATCCGAACAACGCGTTCACTATTTGGTTACAATATCGCGAACGCCGGGCGTTTCGTTAAGCCGCGGGCGAACACCCGCGTGCTTTGCTTTGCGCGATGCGCAACACTCTCATCCTCGCCGCCGCCACCTTTGCTGTCGCAATTTATGCGGCGCGCGTCGCGGACCAATCGGTGAGCACGCCGAAGCCGAAGGTATCGACCGTCGCACTGGCGACGCCGGCTCACGCGTCGAGCAACTGGCGTAACGTGGCGATCAAAAGCGACCAGCAGGGCCACTTTCATCTCGATGCGCGTGTCGACGGCCGCTCGCTCAACTTCGTCGTCGACACCGGCGCATCCGCCGTCGTGCTGCGCGAAAGCGATGCCGGCCGCGTCGGCATCTATCCGCGCCAGAACGATTACACTGCAATGGTTTCGACCGCGAATGGGCAAATCAGAGCCGCGCCAGTCCGCCTGAACCGAGTCGAGATCGGCGACATCACCGTCGAGGACGTCAAGGCATTGGTATTGCCGGACGAAGCGCTCGGCGTGAACCTGCTCGGCGTATCGTTCCTGTCGCGGCTCAAACGCTACGAAGTCGCCGACGGTCGCCTAGTTCTCGAGCAATAAAAAGCCGCTTTCAGCCGTCTCTTTCGCGGTTCCGCGCGTTAGGCTATTCCTCAGCCGTTTCAGCACGAGACCGCAATGTTTCCGAAGCCTCAGGCCGTTCTCAAGCCCAACACCTATGCCTATGAGTCCTCGCCGCTAGTGAAGCCGACCGGTTTTCGCGAATACGACGCGCGCTGGCTCCTGGAAAAAGAAATCAACCTGATGGGCGTCGAGGCACTGGGTATGGGCCTCGGCACGCTCGTCAAGCAGATGGGCGTGAAGCCCGAAATTGTCACCGGCCACGACTTCCGCAGCTACTCGGCGTCCGTGAAGATGGCGCTGATCAACGGCCTGATGGCCGCCGGCTGCAAAGTGCATGACATCGGCCTGGCGATTACGCCGATGGCATATTTCGCGCAATTCGAACTCGACGTCCCGTGCGTGGCGATGGTCACTGCCTCGCACAACGACAATGGCTGGACCGGCGTGAAGATGGGCGCCAACCGCCCGCTCACCTTTGGCCCGCAGGAGATGACTAGGCTCAAGGATATTGTGCTCGGCGCGCAATTCGATCTGTCCGGTGGTGGCTCTTATCAGTTCGTCGATAATTTTCCGGAGCGTTACATCGCCGACGTCACCAAACGCCCGAAGCTCAAACGCAAGCTGAAGGTCGTCGCAGCGTGCGGCAACGGCACGGCGGGCGCATTCGCGCCGCGTGTACTGGAGGCGATCGGTTGCGAGGTCGTGCCGCTCGATTGCGAGCTCGACCACACTTTTCCGCGCTACAATCCGAATACCGAAGACATGAAGATGCTGCACGCAATGCGCGATGCCGTCCTTATGCATAAGGCCGACGTCGGGCTCGGCTTCGATGGTGATGGCGACCGCTGCGGTGTTGTCGACAACGACGGCGAGGAGATTTTCGCCGACAAAGTCGGCGTGATGCTAGCGCGCGACATGTCGTCGCTGCACAAGAATTCGACCTTCGTGGTCGACGTGAAATCGACCGGGCTGTTCCTCACTGATCCCGTATTGAAAGCGAACGGCGTCAAGGCCGAGTACTGGAAGACTGGGCATTCCTACATCAAGCGCCGTGTCAACGAGCTCGGCGCGCTGGCCGGTTTCGAGAAGTCCGGCCACTTCTTCTTCAACAAGCCATTCGGCCGTGGTTATGACGACGGCATGATCTTCGCGCTCGCGGTTTGCGACATGCTCGACCGTAACCCCGGGAAGACGATGGCCGATCTGCGCAAGGCACTGCCGCGCACCTGGGGCTCGCCGACCATGTCGCCGCATTGCGACGACGAGAAGAAATATGCGGTGGTCGACGCCGTCACCGAGCATTTCCAGAAGCTGCACGCCGGCCACGGCAAGGTCGTAGGCAGCGATATACGCGACGTCCTCACGGTCAACGGTGTGCGGGTCACGCTTGATGACGGCACGTGGGGCCTGGTGCGCGCCTCCTCCAACAAGCCGGAGCTGGTGGTCGTGGTCGAAAGTCCGGTTTCGGAGGCGCGCATGCGCGAGATGTTCAAGGCGGTCGATACCGTCCTGCGCACTCACCCCGAAGTCGGTGCGTACAATCAGACGATTTGACGCTGCCCATTAGCCTGTAAGATCGGCCCCATGCGCATCGCCATCCTCGGCGCAGGTCCCGCCGGGCTCTACCTCGCTTATCTCTTGAAGCGCCGCCGTCCGGCGGCCGAGATCACCTTGATCGAGCAGAATCCCGCCAACGCCACGTTCGGTTTCGGCGTGGTGTTCTCCGACCGAGCACTGGAATTTCTCAAAGGCGACGATCCGGAAACCTACGCGGCGATCACGCCGCAAATGGAGAAGTGGAACGACATCACACTGGTGCACAGGAACGAGCGCATCGCCATCGACGGCATCGGCTTTGCCGCGATTGGCCGGCTGAGGTTGCTGCAGTTGTTGCAGGAGCGGCTGCGCTCGGTCGGCATCACACCGCAGTTCGAACGCACCGTGCGCTCGCTCGACGAATTGGAGGGCGCCGATCTCGTCGTCGGCGCCGATGGCATCAATTCGCTGGTGCGCAAGACTTATGCCGCCGCATTCAAATCAACGGTGACGTTCCTCAACAATCGCTTCGCCTGGTTCGGAACCGGCCAATCGTTCGATACGCTGACGCAAACGTTTCGTCACACGCCGATCGGCGATTTCAACGCTCATCATTATCGTTATGCGCCGAACCGCAGCACCTTCATTGTCGAGGTCGATGAGGCGACCTTTGCGCGCGCTGGCTTCGAGAAGATAGACGAGGGCGAGGCGAGGGCGCTGTGCGAGAAGGTCTTCGCCGATGCGCTCGACGGTACGCACCTCATCTCGAACAATTCGATCTGGCGACGTTTCCCGCAAGTCTGGAACGAGCGCTGGTATCACGGCAAATACGTGTTGATTGGCGACGCGTTGCGCACCGCGCATTTCTCGATCGGCTCCGGGACACGGCTCGCGATGGAAGACGCCATCGCACTTGAGCGCGCGTTACATGAGAGCGGTGACGATGTTGCGGAGGCACTGCCCGCCTTCGAGAAGTCGCGCCGTCCGATCGTCGAGAAGATCGTCAGCGGCGCGTCCGCGAGCGCTGCCTGGTACGAGCACTTCGCCGAGCACATGGAACTCGCGCCGATGGAATTTGCGATGAGCTATGTGATGCGCTCTGGCCGCATCGATCTCGACCGGCTCAAGGCGATTTCGCCCGATTTCGTCGCGCGATACCGCGCCCGTCCCTAGGGCAAGTGCAGCGAATTTTGCCGCTTGACAGTCGCTGATTATTTAACCTATAGGTTATTTAACCGATACGGAAAATACAGATGGACCACCTGAGCAGTACATTTTCAGCTCTCGCCGACCCGACCCGCCGGGCGATTCTGGCGCGGCTGGCGCTGGGCGAGACCTCGGTCCAGGACCTGTCCAAACCCTTCAAGATCAGCGGCCCGGCGATCTCGAAGCACCTCAAGGTGCTGGAGAATGCCGGCCTCATCAGCCGCACCCGCGAGGCGCAATGGCGCCCCTGCAAGATCGAGCCGGTCGCG
>JAFAQJ010000160.1 GCA_019246455.1 Pseudolabrys sp. | reverse complement strand
GCGTGATACGACACCGTGATGTGCTTCTGTACCTCATCGAACTTCTGCGTCAGATAATTTGAGGCGGTGTTCTCGCAGCCGTCCACCACGCCGGTTTGCAGGGCTTGGTACACTTCCGAGAACGCAAGAATTTGCGGGATCGAGCCGAGGATGCGGAAATACTGGTCGGCTATTTTCGAACCAGAAATTCGGATCTTGAGACCCTGGAAGTCGGTCGGATTGAGCAGCGGCCGGTTCGACGACACCATGTGGAAGCCGTTGTCCCAATAGGCGAGGCCTTTGATGTTTTTCGCCTCAAGTTTCTTGAACAGCCATTGGCCGATCTCGCCCTTCATCGCTTTATCGTAGGTCTTGTCGTCGGCGAACAGCCAGGGCAGATCGAGCGCTTCGAATTCCTTGACGCCGAGCGGCGCGAATTTCGCGGTCGACGGCGCGAGCATCTGCACGGAGCCGAGCTGCAGCGCCTCGATCTCTTCTTTATCTTTGAACAGTGAGGAGTTCGGATAGACTTCGACGCGCACCTTACCGTTGGTGTACTTCTCGGCGAGTTCCTTGAACTTCAGCGCGCCTTTGCCTTTCGGCGTGTCATTGGCGACGACGTGGCTGAACTTGATGACGATCGGATTTTGCGCGGCAGCCGGAACGGCGGCGAGCGCGAACGCCATCATGGCGCCGAACACAATGTGCAACTTTTTCATTTTGAATCCTCTCCGTTTACTCTCGCGCCCCGTTTTGCCGGTGCGGCTTGGCCGCATTCTTGACGAGCGGCTCCTGCCCACGATGAAACGATAGCCCGCAACCCACGTGAATCCAACGGATTCTACGAAGTCTGCCTTCGTCTTTTCGTCGTGGTGCGCTGCAACAACCGCTTTGTGGCGGCTTATCTTTTTGACGGGGCGTTCGGGCGCTGGCGCGGGTCGGGCCAGTCAGTGAACTCCGTGGTGCGCCGTTCGAGCGGCGACGCCCGGCGGCGACTGGCGAGTGCGCGGCGCGGCGCCAGCGGCAGATGGCGTGAATTGTCGAGCGCCAGCACAAGCCAATCGAGATCGTCATCCGCCGTGACCCAGCGGGCGGGCGCGTAGCGAGCAAGACTGAACGGCCGCGAATAGGCGATGAGCGACATTCGGCCGCTACGCAAATAATACTCGTGCGCGTAAGACATCGCGAGTTCGCGCGGCGAGCGATAGATCGGATCGCGCCAGCGCAGCACCGGATGGTTGGTCTTACTGATCGCGCCCCAACATTGTCCGGCGCGAAACAGCGCAATGACGTGATCCTGATCGGCGGCCAGCGCACGCAGATCCATCAAGTAGGCACGCTCGCCGTGCAACATGAGACATGCGGCCGCAAACAACGCGCCTTCCGTGCAATGCGCCTTTCGTTCCTTCAACATCCGCCGCGGCGACATGTGCGTGTCGCCGTCGAGCTCGAAGTTGATCGGGATCGCGTCGAGGTAATCCTGGATTTTCTTCGGAGTATCGAGCCGCGCCAACAGCCGGCGTTCGGCAGGAGTCAAAATGGCGCACAGCCGGTCGCGGTAGCTCAGTCGTTTCGCCATGACCGCAATATGGCGCAATTTGACGCGGGACGCGCCGTCAGGCGCGGTCGAGCGTGTCTCAATTCCACAGCAAAGTTTGTATCTAGCGACGGTGTCCCGGCCGGGGCGACGGCAGTGGCACGGCGGCGGTCATGGCCGTCTCGGCGGCCGCCGGCCTAGCGATCGGGGCCTCGATTGGTGCGGCGGCCGGCACGATCGCCGACGCCGGTTCCTCGACATCAGGTACGAACGCGTAGGCGTTGTACTGGTTGTTTCTGATCACCTGGTTCGGATCTTGAATAATGCGGTCGGCTTCGCGGCGGTTTTCGTAGCCCGAGCCCTGACCCGAGAGATTGGCTGCGTAGGGGAGCGCGCCCTTGGGTCCTGAATCCTGGCTGGCAACAGCGCGGTCGAAATCGCGCTTGTCGTAGGAGTTGATGCCGCGATCGTCCGAAGCCTGCGCGTAGTTCGGATTGAGCCTGATCGCCGCATTCATGTCGCGGCTCGCGCTCTCGCCGTCGCGCTTGTCGTAATAGGCGATGCCGCGGTTATAAAGCGCGGTCGCGTAGTTCGGATTGAGCGAGAGCGCCTGATCGTAGTCGGCAATTGCCTTGTCGAGCTCGCCCTTGTTGCGATAAGCGAAGCCGCGGTTGTTGTAGGCGCGCGCGTCCTTCGGGTCGAGCCTGATGGCTTGCGTGAAATCTTCGATGGCGCGAGCGTTGTCGTTTTTGCCGTCGTAGGCGAGGCCGCGCCCGTTATAGGCCGAGGCATTGTTTGGGTTGAGCTTGATCGCGGCGTCGAAATCCTTGATGGCGCGATCGAACTCGCGCTTGCCGTAGAGCGAAATGGCGCGATTGATCAGTGCGGTGCTGTAGCCGCCGTTGAGTTTCACCGCGGTGTCGAAATCGGCCAGCGCGTGCTCGGCATCGCCTTTGTTGCGGAAGGCGAATCCGCGATTGTTGAACGCGACCGCGTTCTTGGTATCGAGCTTGATGGCCTGATCGAGATCGGCGATGGCGCGGTCATTGTCGCCGCGCATGCCGGAAGTCGTGCCGCGATTGGTGTAAGCGGTGGAACTCGGATCGATTTTCACGGCGTTATCGAAATCGGCCAACGCGCGCTCGAGGTCGCCCTTGTCGCGATAGGCGACGGCGCGGCTGGTCAGATATTTCGGGTTGCGCGAATCGAGCCGGA
>JAFAQJ010000099.1 GCA_019246455.1 Pseudolabrys sp. | reverse complement strand
TTCGCCGAGCCGCGCAAGATTATCGATGTCGATGAGGCCGCCGAGCTATTGACCGCTGAGTTACCGGATGTCGATGCGGGCGAGTTGCGCGAACGGCTTGCCTCAAAGCGCGGCTTCGTTTGGCTCAAGCGTGAAATCACGCCGGAGCAGCAGCAGGACATCCATCGTCTCGGCATTCCCGGCGTTGGCTTTCTCACCGAGAATAAGCGCATCTATCCGAACGGCCCGGTGCTCTCTCACGTGATCGGTCACGTCAATATCGACAATCAGGGCATCGCGGGCATGGAGAAGTGGCTCGACGGGCAGGGGCTCGCCGCGCTGCACATGGCCGGGCTTGCGACCGATCGGTTGCAAAAGCCGGTCGACCTGTCGATTGATCTGCGCGTGCAATACGCGCTGCGCGACGAGCTCAATAAAGCGCGCGACAAGTTTCATGCCAAGGCGGCGGCCGGTATCGTCTCCGATGTGCGAACCGGCGAGATCATCGCACTCGTCTCCGAGCCCGATTACGATCCAAACAATCCGCGCGAGGCGAACGATCCGACCCGCATCAACCGTCTGACCACCGGCGTGTTCGAGATGGGATCGACCTTCAAGGCGCTGACGCTAGCGATGGCGCTAGACGGCGGCAAGGCGACGCTGGATTCAAAATATGACGCGCGCATGCCGCTGCGGTTCGGAAAGTTCGACATTCACGACACCCATCCGCTTGGCCGTTACATCAGCATGAAAGAAGTGTTCACCTACTCGTCGAACATCGGCGCGGCTCGCGTGGCGCTGTCGATGGGCGTCGACGCCCACAAGGCGTTTCTCAGGAAGCTCGGCCAGCTCGACCGGCTGCGCACTGAATTGCCGGAGAGCGCCGAGCCGATTGTGCCGAAACGCTGGGGTGAACTGAACACCATCACCATCGCGTTTGGCCACGGCTTGTCGGTCGCGCCCTTGCAGGCCGTCATGGGCATCAACGCGCTGATGAATGGTGGCTTGCTGATTCCGCCGACTTTACTCAAGCGTTCGGAAGACGAGGCGGCGAAACTGGCGGTGCGCGTAGTCAAGCCGGAAACCAGCGAGAAGATGCGCTACCTGATGCGGCTCAACGCCGAGATCGGCACCGCGAAAATGGCCGACGTCAAAGGCTATTACGTGGGCGGCAAAACCGGCACCTCGGAAAAGGTGGTCAATGGCCATTATTCCAAGAAACAGGTGCTCAACAGCTTTACTGCCATCCTTCCGGCCGATAATCCGCGCTATCAAATCCTCATCATGCTGGACGAACCGCAGGCTTTGCCGGAAACGCACGGTTTCATCACCTCGGGCTGGAACGCCGTGCCAACCGGGGGCGCAGTGATCGCTCGCGTTGCGCCGTTGCTCGGGCTCAAGCCGCGCTTCGACCTGCCCGGCGCCGACCAGCTGATGATGGTCAGCGCGAAGGGCACGCAGTGAAACTCGCCGAGCTCGTGGAAGATAAAGCCGGCGCTGCCGCTTCAATTGATATCGCCGGCCTCACCGCGGATAGCCGCAAGGCCAAGCCGGGTTTCCTGTTTTTTGCAATTACGGGAGCTAAAGCGGATGGCGCGCACTTCGCGCAGGCCGCAGTGAAGGCCGGAGCGGTCGCCATCGTTGCAGAGCAGCCGCTCAAGGTCGAGAACGCTGCCGTCGTACAAGTCAAGAATGCGAGGCGCGCTTTGGCAATTGCTGCCGCAAGGTTCTATCCGCGGCAACCCGCGGTCATCGTCGCCGTTACGGGTACCAGCGGTAAGACTTCGGTCGCGGCGTTCACGCGCCAGATCTGGGCTGCGCTCGGTCATCAAGCGGCGAGCATCGGCACGATCGGCGTCGTGTCGCCAAACGGCGAAACCTATGGCTCGCTGACGACGCCCGATCCGGTCGAATTGCACAAGACGCTGGACACTTTGGCCGGCGAGGGCGTGACGCATCTTGTACTCGAGGCGTCGTCACATGGCCTCGACCAGCACCGGCTCGACGGCGTGCGCGTTGCG
>JAFAQJ010000211.1 GCA_019246455.1 Pseudolabrys sp. | reverse complement strand
CCCGATGGTGGACTTGCCGGAACCCGACACCCCCATCACGACGACGACCGCAGTCGAATCATCAGCGCGGTCCTGCATTGTTCTCGACGTGCCCCCCGAATTTCTTGCGCATCGCCGACAGCAACTTGTCGCCGAAGTTGGCTTTTTCGCGCGAACGGAAGCGCGCGTAAAGCGCCGCGGTGAGGACGGGAGCGGGAACCGCCTCGTCGATCGCAGTATTCACCGTCCAGCGGCCTTCGCCGGAATCCTCGACCATTCCGGAATATGTGGAAAGGTTAGGATCCTCGGCGAGCGCGGAGGCGGTCAGGTCGAGCAGCCACGAACCGATCACGCTGCCACGCCGCCACACTTCGGCGATGTCGGGCAGGTCGAAATCGTAGCGCTCCCCGGCCGCGCGGCGCTCATTACCGGCGCCTCGTAAAATGTCGAACCCTTCGGCATAGGCCTGCATCAGGCCATATTCGATGCCATTGTGCACCATCTTGACGAAGTGCCCGGCGCCGGCCGGCCCGCAATGCAGGTAGCCACACTCGACGCGTTCATCGCGGCTCGTGCGGCCAGGCGTCTGTGCGACTGAGCCTTCGCCCGGTGCCAGTGCTGCGAAGATCGGATCGAGCCGTTCGACCGCTTTCCTCTCGCCACCGATCATCAGGCAATAACCGCGCTCCAGTCCCCACACGCCGCCGCTGGTGCCGCAATCGATGTAGTGAATACCGTTCGCCATCAGCGACTTCGCGCGGGCGATGTCGTCTTTGTAGAACGTGTTGCCGCCATCGATGATGGTGTCGCCGGCGGCCAGGAGCGGCGCGAGTTGTCCGATCGTCGTCTCGGTCATCTCGCCAGCCGGCAACATGATCCAGATGGTGCGCGGTTTGGCCAGATGGCCGACCAGCGCGTGGATGTCGGGTACTCCCACCGCGCCGGTGTCGGCCAGCGCCTTGATCGCGGCGGGATCACGATCGTTCACCACGCAAGTGTGGCCGGCCTTCGTCAGGCGCCGCACCAGATTGCCGCCCATGCGGCCGAGGCCGATCATTCCGATCTGCATGGCGTCGCTCCTTATGTCTTCGGTGGGTCGATCAGGCTCACATGTGCCGCGACGACGCGCCAGCCTTCCGGAAACCGCACCCAGGTCTGCATCTGTCGGCCGATCTTGCCGGGCGCCGAAGGGCGTTCGTAAAGCGTCGACGCCACCGCAAAATCGTGGCCATAGGTTGTAATGACGGTACGTGACAGCTTGCGGCCCAGCGCTACCGGCGAGCGCGCCGCGCGAAACGACGCGATCTCCTTATAGCCGTAGAGATTTTCACCCGTGCCGTAGCGGATCGTGCGTGGGTCGCTGCGAAACATCTCGTCGAGCACGTCGACCTTGTTGTTGACCAGCGCATCTTCGTAGCGGTCGAACGCGGCGCGCACTTGCGCGACGATATCGGGCAGGTCGATGTCCATTGGCAGTCTTACCTTATTCAATGGCGCGGTGGGATCGGGAAATCGAATTGTTGCGGCGTCTGCCCGATCGGATAGGCGAAATGCCACCATTCGCGGAAGTAATTTTTGAAACCGCGGCGTGACATCGCAGCTAGCAATAATCCGCGCGCGCGTTTCTGTTCCGCATCGATCGCTGAACTGTTGGTGTAGCTTTTGGTGTCGAAGCAATCGAACCCCGTTCCCATATCAAGGCTGTTGTCGGGCGCGCGTTCACGCGCCGGCCCGGTGCAGGAGCCATAACGCGCGGCCTGATCTAACGGTGGGACGCTCGCAGCGCTCAGCGGCACCAACGTCAAATCGACCGCGGTGCCGTTCGAGTGCAGCGAGGCGCCCGAGATATAGCCGGAGCGGAACAAGGTCTCTTTATTTAACGTCGGGTAGAAACGTTTGACGCCATCGCTGCGGCCGTCCTGCGACCATTGCGCCATGGCGTGCACCGCCCGCGCCGGGCGATAGCAGTCATAGACCTTGAGCGAGAGATTAGATGGCGCGAGGTCGGCCTGTACGCGCTTGAGCGCGAGCGCCGCTTGCTGCCGTAGCACGCATTCGGGCGCGCCATAACCGGGCAGGGCGTGGCCGACGAAATTGTTGGCGCTGGCGTAGCGCATGTCCTGCGCAATGTCCGGCGCGACGTCGCGCAGATAGACGAAGCCGTCGGGCAGACGCACCTGCGCCCACGCAGAGGAGGCGGTGAGCAGCGCAACGAGAGAAAGGACAACGCGCTGCATCACGCCAGGCGATAACGCCGCACGCGGTCTTCATCGACGTCGATGCCGAGACCGGGCCGGTCGATCGCAGCGACGATGCCACGCACGCCATTCGGCGGCGCGGACGTCACGTCATCCTTCAGTCCGCCATTGGTCATTGAGAACGCCCAGGCGATTTGCGGAATGACCGAGGCGATATGGACGGCGGCGGCGCAGGCGATCGAGGATTCGCCGGTCTTGCAGGCGAGGTTGACGCTCATGCCGAGCGTCTCGCACAGGATGGCCGCTTCGACCACGCCGTGCATGCCGCCGAGCTTGATGCATTTCAGGCTGACGCCGCGCACGCCGTGCTCCTGATGGCGACGGATATCGTCGAGCGAGTGGATACCTTCGTCGGCCCCGATTGCAATGCCGTTCGCCGCCGCCGCGATCTTCGCCATGCCGTCGAGGTCGCGCGACATCACCGGCTGCTCGAAGAAATCGAGCCCGGAGCGTTGACAGGCTTTCACATAATCGACGGCCTCCTCGAGGCTGAAGCCTTGATTGGCATCGGACGAGATCAGCATGTCGTCGCCCAGGATCTTGCAAATGTCGCGGGTGCGCTGCGCGTCCTTCTGTGCAGTATCGACGCCGACCTTGATCTTGAACGCGGTAAAGCCGTCGGCTTTCTTTGTTGCCGCATCATCAAGGTCGCCGGCATAGTCGCCGCCGGCTATGATGCCGAGGAGAGGAATGCGAGCGCGTTTTTTCTTACCCAGGAGCGCATGCGCCGGTTTCTGGCTGGCGCGGCCGGCAAGGTCGTGGAGTGCGATTTCGATTGCGGCCTTGGCGGCGTTGTTGCCGTAGAGCGGCGCCTCCATTGCCGCTCGCGCGCCATCGATATCGGCTCCGTCGCGCCCAATGATCGCCGGTGCAAGGCGCTTTACCGCGGCCATCATGCTCTCGATGGTTTCGCCGGTCATGGTCGGCGCGGCGGCTGCTTCGCCCCAACCGACCGTGTCGTCGTCTGAGGCGATGCGCACTAGCACGTTGTCGGCAGCGCGCACTTCCTCGCCCGCCATCACCACGGGTTTCTTCATCGGCAGACGCACCGCAATTGGCTCGACGCTGGTGATGGCCAAGGGGCCGCCTCGTCAGTTCGAAGAAACCCGGACGTTTAGAGCTTCTGGATATTTGCCCGCTCGATCACGTCCTTGAACAGCTTAACCTCATGATCCATGCGGGTGAACAGTGCCTTGCCGCCCTTGGGGCGGACCTGGAAGCCGGCCTTAAACAGCTTCTCTCTCATGTCCGGCGTCCCGAGCACTGCCAAAGTCTCTCGCTCGACCCAGGCCACCGCCTCCGGTGGCGTCTTGGCCGGTGCAAACAGCGCGGTGTCGGTGGCGAACACGAAATCTTTGAAGCCTTCTTCCACCATGGTCGGTACGTCGGGTAAATCCGGCCAGCGTTCCTCGCCGGTCACCGCAAGGCAGCGCAAGACACCCGCCTTGATGTGCGGCGAGGCAGGCGGCAACGAGCCCGAGCTCAATTGCACGGTATTGCCGAGCAGCGCCTGGATCGCTTCGCCGCCCCCCTTGAACACCACGTCGTCGAGCTTGGAGAGCCCGGTGCGGAATTTGAATACTTCGGCCTGCAGTTGCGGCGTGGTGCCGATCGGCGGCGTCGCCACGTTGAACTTGTCGGCGTTCGATTTGGCGAGCGCGATGAATTCCTTGATATTCTTCGTCGGCAATTCCGAGCGCACTACGAAAGTGTTCGGCGACGTCGCGATCTCGCTGACGCCGACGAAATCCTTGTAGGGGTCGTAGGGCAGCTTGTTGTAAAGCCCGACATTGACCGAGATTGCATTGGTCGCGAGCAGGATCGTGTAGCCGTCGGGTTCCGCGTTCGCGACGAAGCCCATGCCGATATTGCCACCCGCGCCGCCGCGATTCTCGACGATGAAGGTCTTGCCCGTTTTCTGCTCGAGCGCCGCAGCGGTGATGCGCGCCACGATATCGGACGGTCCGCCCGGCGTGTTGGCGACCACAAGTTTCACCGGCCGTTCGGGGTAGGCGGCGAGCGCCGGTGTGACCTGCAAGATCCCGGGCGCGCTAACACCCAGTGCGGCCCATTTCATGACAGTGCGGCGCGAGGGTCCGAACGATTTGCGGATGCCGGCCATGACTTCCTCCGGTGACATATTGAGGGTGCTCCGCGGCGCCTTCGACTGCA
>JAFAQJ010000108.1 GCA_019246455.1 Pseudolabrys sp. | reverse complement strand
GATTACTGATTACTGATTACTGATTACTGATTACTGATTACTGATTACTGATATCTGATCCCTGGCGCTCACATCCCGAACGGGGTGGCGTGGCCGCTGCGCTTGGCCGTGCGGTAGCGCGCGAGCGCCCACAGCGGGAAGAATTTGGCATAGCCGTGGTAGCGCAGATAGAACACTCGCGGGAAACCCGTGCCGGTGAAATCGGCCTCATCCCACAATCCGTCCTCTTTCTGCGTTTTCTGCAGATATTGAATGCCGCGCGCGACTGAGGCGCTGCCCGCCTCCCCGCCCGCCATCAATCCGAGCAGCGCCCAGGCGGTTTGCGATGCCCGGCTTTCGGCGGGCTCATAACCGCGATAGTCGAGCTTGTAGCTCGTGCAATCCTCGCCCCAGCCACCGTCGGCATTCTGGATCGATATCAGCCAGTCATTAGCTTTGCGAATTTCTGGCGCGCAGCGATCGAGCCCGCAGGCGTTGAGCGCGCAAAGCACAGACCACGTACCGTAGATGTAGTTGACACCCCAGCGGCCATACCAGCTGCCGTCGGGCAGTTGGGTACGGCGCAGATAATCGAGCCCGCGCGCCACGACAGGGTCGTTTGGGCCGCGCCCGAGCTGCGCCAGCATCGACAGGCAGCGGGCCGTGACGTCCTCGGTTGGCGGATCGATCAACGCACCGTGGTCGGCGAACGGAATGTTGTTGAGATAGTCGAAATTGTTGTCGACGTCGAACGCCGCCCAACCGCCATCGCTGCTTTGCAGGCCTTCGATCCATTCGGCACCGCGCGCGATCGCCTCGTCGAACTGCGGCGTTCTGCTGAGACGGCGGGCGCGGTCCATCGCCATCACAACCACCGCAGTATCGTCCAAATCGGGATAATGCGGATTGGCGTATTGGAAAGCCCAGCCGCCCGGCCGCGCATCGGGTCGGCGCGCCGACCAATCGCCGACCACGTCCAACACCTGACGGGGCTTGAGCCAATCGAGGCCGCGCTGCGCGGTCGCAACGCCATCGTCGCCCATCTCCAGCATCGCGTGACAAGCCAAAGCCGTGTCCCACACCGGCGAGACGCACGGCTGGCAATAGGCTTCATCGCCATCGCGGATCAGCAGTTTTTCCAGCGACCCTCTGGCAATGGCCGCATGGGCCTCATCGCCCAGCGCGTCGAACACCATCGTGGCGTTGGCCATCGCTGGAAAAATTGCGCCGAGCCCATCCTCGCCATTGAGCCGCTCCGTCACGAACATCACCGCGCGGTCGATCGCACGCTGCCGCATTGCGCGCGGAAAGAACGGCACCGCGACACGCAGCACGCGATCCACGGCGCCGAAGAAGGCATGCCACAGCCGGCTTTGATGCGGCGCGCGGGGCGCAGGGCCAACGGTGTTCGGCGGCTCAACGAACAGTTCGTCGATTCCAACGCGGCGTGGATTCTTGGCGGCCGGGCGTAGCGTCTGCAGCACCAGCAAAGGGACCAGCACCGTGCGCGCCCAATACGACACCTTCGACAGATGAAAGGGGAACCAGCACGGCAGCAGCATGATTTCGATCGGCATTTCCGGCACAGCCTGCCAACGCAGGATGTCAAACAACGCCAGCATCGCGCGCGTAAAGACATTCGAGGCGGCCGCGCCCCCCGCCATGAGGATAGCCCCCCTCGCCCTTGCCATATGCGGCGCATCCGGACTGTCGCCGATCATCTTCAACGCAAAATAAGCTTTGACGCTCGCGCTGACGTCGAACGCGCCGTTATGAAACAGGCCCCAGCCCCCGTGTGTGCCCTGAATGCGGCGCAGATAATTGGCGATCTTGCGCTCAAGCTCGGTGTCGACCGGCTCGCCTCGGTAATGGCGCAACAACACGTATTCCGCAGGGATCGTCGCATCGGCCTCGAGCGGAAAGGCCCAATGCCCGTCGTTACGCTGCGCGTTAAGGAGTCCCCGCCCCGCAGATTCCACCGATTGTGCAAGACCGGTGCGCGCCGACGATTCCTTGCTTTCGAACGCAACGCTCATGCCGCCATCCTTTCTCGACTGATAGCGAGATCGGCGGCCTTGAAGCCAGAGCGGATCGCACTTTCCAGTGTGGCGGGCAGCCCGGTCGCCGTCCAGTCGCCGGCGAGAAGCAGATTGCTCCACGCTGTCTGTGCCGGTGGCCGCAGCGCGTTTTGCTCGGGGGTGGCCGCGAAGGTGGCGCGGCGCTCACGCACAATCTGCCACGGCGGCAATTCGCCTGGCAGCCCCGTGACCTGCGTGACGTCGCCCCAGATCCGCTGTGCCATTTCTTCGCGCGGCACCTCGAAGAACCGTCCGGCGTCGCTGATCGTCACCGAAACATGCCCGGGCATGACGAAAACCCATTCGACCGTGCCGTTAAGCACGCCGAGCATCCGAGGCAAGCCGTCGGGGGTTTTGACGTTGAAATGCGCGTTGAGAATGCCGCGGAATTCGGTCGGCGTTCTCAGATCGGGCACGAGCCGCGAGGCGATGTAAGGCGGCACCGCAAGGATGACGCCATCGTCTGAACCGAGGGTCACAGAGCCGCTCGAAAGCTCGACCTGCGACACTTGGCCGCCGGCGAATTTAAGGCCGAGCAACTCGTCCTGGAACTGAATGACGACGCCGCGGTCGCGCAGGCAGGCGACAGCGGGCTCAACGAGAGCATTGCCGATGCCGTCGCGCGCCAACAACGGTCGGCATGTCTGCCCGCCCCGCGCGATGGTTTCCCGGATTACGGCGCTGGCGAGTTTGGCCGAACCGTCGCGCGGCGCAATGTTGAGCGCGGCCAGCATGATCGGCTCGAGCAGGCGCTGATAGATCGGGCTCGAGCAGTCGATGGTCTCACCGAGCGTACGGTCCTGTGAGGTGAAGGCGAGGCGCGCGAATGGCAGGTAGTCAACCACGCGCGTGTCCGGCACGCGGCTACTCTTGTCGAAAATCCACCACGGAAACCGGCCGTCACTGAATGTCACGCTCCAGCGCTCGTTGGTGGCGAGGTCGACGAAGCGGAATTCCGCTTCTC
>JAFAQJ010000400.1 GCA_019246455.1 Pseudolabrys sp. | reverse complement strand
GCGACGAAGCCGTCGCCGGTCGTATTGTGGTCGGAAAGAATAATGTGGCCGGATTGCTCGCCGCCGACATTATAACCTTGCGCTAGCATCTGCTCGAGCACGTAACGGTCGCCTACCGGCGTGCGTACCAGACCGATGCCTAGGCCCGACAGATGCCGTTCGAGGCCGAGATTGGACATGACCGTCGCGACGATGCCGGGCTTGGACAGCCGGCCGTCTTCTTTCCAGCTTTCGGCGATCACCGCGAGCAACTGGTCGCCGTCGACCACATGGCCGCGCTCGTCCACGATCATGACGCGGTCGGCGTCGCCGTCGAGCGCGATGCCAATATCGGCGCGCATCTCGCGCACTTTATGCGAGATCGCCGCGATATCGGTCGAGCCGCAATCCTTGTTGATGTTGAAGCCGTCGGGGTCGACGCCGATCGAAATAACGTCTGCGCCGAGCTCCCAAAGCGCGGCGGGCGCCACGCTATAGGCGGCGCCGTTGGCGCAATCGACCACGATGCGCATGTCCTCGAGGTCAAGCGTGCGTGGCAAGGTGCGCTTGGCGTATTCGATGTAACGGTCTTGCACGCCATCGATACGCTTGGCGCGGCCCAAATCTGCGCTCTTGGCGAGCTGCTTGGACATGTCGCCGTCCATCAGCTTCTCGATTTCGCTTTCGATGGCGTCGCTCAACTTGTAGCCGTCGGGCCCGAACAGCTTAATGCCATTGTCGTCAAACGGATTATGCGAGGCGGAAATCATGACGCCGAGATCGGCACGCATCGAGCGCGTCAACATACCGACCGCGGGCGTCGGCATTGGACCGAGCAGCATCACGTCCATGCCGACCGAAGTGAAGCCGGCGACCAGCGCGGTCTCGATCATGTAGCCGGAGAGGCGGGTATCCTTGCCGATCACGACGCGGTGTCGGTGCTCGCCATTGCGGAACGCAACGCCGGCGGCCTGGCCTACCTTGAGCGCCAGCTCCGGCGTGATCACGCGATTGGCCCGGCCGCGAATGCCGTCGGTGCCAAAATACTTGCGAACCATGAACCCCTCGAAAGCCCCGATTATCGTTTTGATTGGTGGCCAGCCCGGCCTGACCACGCTTTATAATGAGAGCGAGTGGCCGTTCTACTTCAAAAATTGTGAGGCTTCCTTACGATATGGCGTTAACCGCGGGTAAGCGCGAAATATCCAGCAGTTTAGCGGGTTTGCGCGCTGCCACCGTCATGCTAGGTCAGGCCGCCGACAGACTTTTCCCCGCACTTTTATGAAAAACATCACCTGCATCGAGGATTTGCACCAGGTCGCCCGCCGCAAGGTTCCGCGCGCCTTCTACGATTACGCCGAGGCCGGCTCCTATACCGAGAGCACGCTGCGCGCCAACCGCGCCGACATCGAGGCGATCAAGCTGCGCCAGCGGGTGATGATCGACGTCGATAATCGCGACACCTCGACCACGATCGTCGGCCAGAAGTTTTCCGTGCCCCTCGTCCTGTCGCCGATCGGCCTGCTCGGCATGCAGCGGGGGGATGGCGAGATCCTCGCCTGTCGCGCTGCGCACGAGGCCGGCATTCAGTTCACGCTCTCGACTATGTCGATCTGCTCGATCGAGGACGTCGCCGCCGCGGTTGAAAAACCGTTCTGGTTCCAGGCCTATGTGATCCGCGACCGCGGTTTCATGAAGGAGCTGATCCTGCGTGCCGCCGCTGCGAAATGCAGCGCGCTGGTGTTGACGGTCGATCTGCAGATTCTCGGCCAGCGCCATAACGACATCAAGAACGGCATGACCGTGCCGCCGGAAATCCGGCTCAAGAACGTCATCGACATCGCGACCAAACCGGCCTGGGCATTGAGCGTGCTGCGCGGCAAGCGCAAAACCTTCGGCAACCTCGCCGGCCACGTGAAAGGCATGGAGAACGTCAATTCGCTGTCGCAGTGGACTGCGCAGCAGTTCGACCCGACGCTGAACTGGAAGGATATCGAGTGGGTGCGCAGCCTATTCCCGGGCAAACTCATCCTCAAAGGCATCATGGACGTCGAGGATGCGCGCATCGCTGCGAAAAGCGGCGCGGACGCGCTGGTCGTCTCGAACCACGGCGGCCGCCAGCTCGACGGCGCTGCGTCTTCGATCTCGATGCTGCCGAAGATCGCCGACGCGGTCGGCGATGACATCGAAGTGCTGTTCGACGGCGGCGTGCGCACCGGGATGGACGTCGAGCGCGCGATCGCGCTCGGCGCGCGCGGCTGTTTCATCGGCCGGTCCTATGTGTGGGGGCTCGGCGCCTACGGGCAGGCCGGCGTCTGCAAAGCGGTCGACATCATGCAGAAGGAACTCAGCGTCAGCATGGCACTGACCGGCGTGTCGTCGATCCCCGAGATTGGGCCGAACGTGCTGGTCGATCCGCCGTTCACGCAGAAATCGCCGCGCAAGAAATCCGCCAAACCGAAGAAGCGCTCGTAAATGGCACGCGAGACGCCGCTCACCCGCGCGGACTTTACGCACTTCCTCGAAATCTCGACGCGCTGGATGGACAACGACGTCTACGGCCACATCAACAACGTGATCTATTACTCGTTTTTCGACACGGTCGTGAACCGCTATCTGATCGACCACGGCGCGCTCGACTTTCGGAACGGCAAAGTGGTCGGCCTCGTGGTCGAAACGACCTGCAGCTATTTCAAACCGGTGTCCTATCCGGACTGCATCACTGCCGCGCTGTCGGTCGAGCGGCTCGGCACTTCCAGCGTCACCTATCGCGTCGCGATCTTCCGCGATGACGACAACGACGCCACGGCGCAGGGCCGTTTCACCCACGTCTATGTCGAGCGCGCGACCAACAAACCGGTGCCGCTGCCGGATATGCTCAAGGCGGCGTTGGCGAAGATCGCGCGCTAAAGGCGTGAACGCCCTTTAGCGCCAGCCCATCCCCGGCGCGACGTATTTCAAAATCGCCTCGATCACATGGGCGTTGTAATCGACGCCAAGCTGGTTCGGCACCGTCAGTAACAGCGTGTCGGCTTCAGCGATCGCCTCGTCGCCCTTGAGCTGTCTGATGAGTTCGTCGGGCTCGGCGGCGAAGCTCTTGCCGAAGATCGCGCGCTCGGTCTCGCTCAACATGCCGACCTGGTCCTCGCTCTGGTCGTGGCCGAAATACAGGCGATCCTGATCGCTCGTAAGCGCGAAGATCGAGCGCGACACCGAGACGCGCGGCGTGCGTGTGTGCCCGGCGGCCTTCCACGCCTCGCGATAAAGCCGGATCTGCTCGGCCTGCTGGACGTGGAAAGGCTTGCCGCTCTCGTCGATTTTGAGCGTCGAACTCTGCAAATTCATGCCGAGCTTGGCGGTCCATTCGGCCGTGGCATTGGTGGCAGCGCCCCACCAGATTCGCTCGCGCAGGCCCTCCGAATGCGGCTCGACCCGCAGCAGGCCCGGCGGATTGGGAAACATCGGCCGCGGATTGGGCTGGGCGAAGCCCTTGCCGAGGATCACCTCGAGAAAAACCTCGGTGTGGCGCCGCGCCATGTCAGCATCGGTCATGCCCTCACCCGGCATGTAACCGAAATACTTGAAGCCTTCGATCACCTGCTCGGGCGAGCCGCGACTAATGCCGAGCTGCAGGCGCCCGCCAGCGATGAGGTCAGCGGCGCCGGCGTCCTCCGCCATATAGAGCGGATTCTCGTAGCGCATGTCGATGACGGCCGTGCCGATCTCGATCTTTTTGGTGCGCGCGCCACAGGCCGCAAGCAGCGGAAACGGCGAAGCGAGCTGGCGCGCGAAATGGTGGACGCGGAAATAGGCGCCGTCGGCGCCGAGTTCTTCCGCGGCGACGGCGAGCTCAATCGATTGAGCGAGCGCGTCGGCGGCCGTGCGCGTCATGGAATGCGGCGACGGGGTCCAGTGGCCGAACGAGAGAAAACCGATTTTTTTCATGGAAAGCAGGGTCTCTTGTGGAAGCCCCTATATAGGTCGTTCAATACGCTTTCGCACAAGTCTCATGCCCAACACATCGGGAGGTCGCAAATGCGCAGCGAACGCTTCGAATTCTCCAATGCGCGCGGGGAGAAATCGGCGGCGAT
>JAFAQJ010000398.1 GCA_019246455.1 Pseudolabrys sp. | reverse complement strand
TGTGATTGGACCTTCGGGCTCGGGTAAATCGACGTTGCTTCGCTGCATCAACGCGCTTGTTCCGATTGATCGCGGGCAGATCATCGTTGAAGACATCGCCGTACACGATCCCGCCACTGGACAAGATCGCGTTACGCCGTCGGGTTGGTGTGGTGTTCCAGCAATACAACTTGTTCCCGCACAAGAGCGCGTTGGAAAACGTAATGATGGCGCCGGTTCAAGTGCTCAAGGAGGATAAAGCCGAGGTGAAAGCTCGCGCATTACGCCTGCTGGGCAAGGTGCGGCTTTCGGAAAAGGCCGATGCCTATCCGGGGGAATTGTCGGGTGGCCAGCAACAACGCGTCGCCATTGCCCGTTCACTCGCAATGAATCCCAAGGTGATGCTGTTCGACGAGGTCACCGCGGCGCTCGATCCGGAAACCAAGAAGGAAGTGCTAGTCACTATTCGTGAACTCGCGGCCGAAGGCATGACCTGCATCATCGTCACTCACGAGATGGGGTTTGCGCGCGAGGTCGCCGACCACATTTATTTCACCGACGGCGGCGTGATCGTCGAGCACGCGCCACCGGCCGCATTTTTCGCGCGTCCGCAGCACCAGCGAACACGCACATTCCTCGAACAAGTGTTGTGAAAGAGGTTGAAATGCGGACACAGGCTCGGGCGGTTGTCATCGGCGGAGGCGTGGTCGGAGCGAGCGTGCTCTATCATCTCACGAAGCGCGGCTGGACCGACGTGATGCTAATCGAACGCTCTGAGCTAACGTCAGGTTCGACCTGGCACGCCGCGGGCGGCATGCACACCATCAACGGCGACCCGAATGTGGCCAAGCTGCAGGCCTACACCATCAATCTTTACAAGGAAATTGAAGCAATCTCCGGCCAGTCGTGCAGCATTCATATGACGGGCGGTATCATGTTGGCGGGCACCCCCGAACGTCATGACTTCCTGAAGATGATGCGCTCCCGCGGCCGCTATCTTGGTCTCGACATGGAAATGATCAGCGTCGAGGAAGCTGCGCGGCTATTTCCGATGATGGACAAAAGCTACTTCGTGGGCGGCCTCTACAATAACCTTGAAGGTCATGTCGATCCGACTGGCGTCACCAACGCGTTCGCCAAAGCGGCACGTATCGCTGGCGCTGAGGTGGTGCGCTTCAACCGCGTGGTCGAAACTAATCCGCGCAGTGACGGCAGCTGGGATGTCGTGACCGAGAAAGGAACAGTTCACACCGAGCATGTGATCAACGCTGGCGGCTTATGGGCACGCGAGGTTGGCCGCATGGCCGGATTAGAATTGCCGGTGCTGGCGATGGAACACCAATATCTGATCACCGAGGATATCCCAGAAGTGCTCGCCTCACCCAAGGAGCAGTTGCACGTCATCGATTTCGACGGCGAAATCTACATGCGCCAGGAAGGCAAAGGCGGCATGCAGATCGGTACCTACGAGAAAGCTGGCGTGCCGTGGTCGGAACGCAGGACGCCCTGGGAATTTGGCCACGAACTTCTGCAGAATGATCTCGAGCGCATCGCGCCTTCGCTTGAGGTGGGATTCTCGCACTATCCGGCGCTCGGGCGCGCCGGCATCAAGAAGATCATCAACGGACCTTTCACCTTCACGCCGGATGGCAATCCGCTGGTCGGTCCAGTACGGGGATTACAGAACTATTGGGTCGCTTGCGGGGTGATGGCTGGCTTGAGCCAGGGTGGCGGCGTCGGAATGGCGCTGTCGAACTGGATGGCTGACGGCGATCCGGGTGCCGACATCTGGGGCATGGATGTTGCACGCTACGGCAATTGGACCACGGTGGCCTACACCAACGCTAAGGTCCGCGAGAACTATTCGCGTCGCTTTCGCGTGCGCTTCCCGAACGAGGAATTGCCGGCCGCGCGCAAGCTTAAGACCACGCCCATCTACGAGGAATTGACGCAGCGCGGCGCTATGTTCGGCGCCTCCTACGGGCTCGAATTCGCCGCCTGGTACGCGCCCAAAGGCACTGCTGCCGACGAACGGTGGGGCTTTGAACGCACCAATGCGTTCGCCCCGATGGTCGCCGAGGTCAACAATACACGTGCAAACGCCGGGCTAATGGAAATATCGACCTATGCCAAGTACGCGGTGACAGGATTGGGGGCGGAGAGCTTTCTATCGCGGGTGCTTGCCGGCCGCATTCCCAAACTCGGCCGCATCGCACTCAATCCAATGCTCAATGAGGCCGGCAAGATCATCGGCGATTTCACCGTGGCGAGACTTGCCGACAATGAATTCTTTATCATCGGCGCCGGAGTAGCCGAGGACTATCACATGCGCTGGTTCGAGCGGCACCTGCCGCCCAGCGGCGTCCATATTCGCTCATTCGGCGTCGACCTTGTCGGATTGAGCGTCGCGGGCCCCAAATCACGCGAAATTCTTTCCAGTCTCGTCCGAGACGATCTGTCGACGGCGGCCTTCCCCTTCCTTTCGATCCGCCGAATGGACGTCGGCCTAGTTCCGGCGTTAGTGGCGCGCATCAGCTTCACTGGCGATCTCGGCTACGAAATTTGGGTGAAGCCAGAGCATCAGCGCGCCCTGTTCGATGCGCTGATGGCGGCTGGTGAGCCTTACAACATGGGACTATTCGGGGCTCGCGCGCTCAACGCCATGCGGCTGGAAAAGGGCTACGGCTCGTGGGCGCGCGAATACCGGCCAATTTACACGCCGCGAGAAGCTGGCATGGACCGCCTTATTAACATGACCAAGGGCGATTTCATCGGCCGCCAAGCGCTGATGCGGCTTTCGAATGTATCGCCAACGATGACATTGACGAAGTTCGCTGTCGACGCGACCAATGCGGATGCTTTCGGCGACGAACCCATTTTGTGTAACGGCAAGATTGCTGGCTGGGTAACCTCGGGCGGCTATTCGCCGACCACAAAGAAGTCGCTAGCGATGGGCTATGTATTTTCCGAATTTTCTGATCGTGACGATGGCTTCTCAATCGAGATCATCGGGGAGAAGCATCCAGCGCAGCGGCTTGCACAGCCGTTGTTCGATCCCGAGGGTGCGCGACTTAAGGCGTGAGCGGCACCTCGTCAAACGGGCTCGAGTATCGCATCTATTAGGGCCCCCAGAGCCGCAGGATCACGATCAAGTGCAGCAACACTGCATTCGACCCTCGCAATGCGCTCCGGTTCGAGGGCGCCAGTAAGCCGGCGGAATTTTTGCAGCAATTCATCATCCGACAGCATCCGCTTCCCCTCGCCGCGCGCTTCGGTGGGCTCCGAGACAAAACTACTGCCATCCTTTAGCCCGATCCGCACGACGGCGATGCGGTGCTGCGGAAACTGTGCGCTAAATGAGGCATCTTCCACAAGCCGAATCCTGGTCAGCATCGTCGCTATCTCGGCATCGCATAGCCCGGCGTCGCTGAGTTCGACGGTCCCCAGTCCGCCACGCGCGAGAATGGCTGCGACTGGAAACCCGATCGCGTATTGCGCCTCCTCAGTATTTCGCGGCAGCCGGGCACCAAGCCGGA
>JAFAQJ010000360.1 GCA_019246455.1 Pseudolabrys sp. | reverse complement strand
CCCGGCTTTTGTTCCGGATGGATGAGACGGTCGATGCGCAAGCGCAGCTCACGGGCGCCGTGCTGGTCGTGAGCTTCAAACAGCCGGTCGACGTCGCGGTCGACAAACTCAACGCCAGTGCGCCGGACTTTATCAGTGCTGCGCGGCTCGATCCCGATGGCCGCGCGATCCGCGTGGCGCTGGCGCGAAGGGTCAAGGTCAATACGATTCCTGCTGCGGAACGGTTTTACGTCGATCTTTTGCCCGACGGCTGGACCGGCATGATGCCGGGTCTTCCGCAAGACGTTATCGATGAACTGGCGCGACGCGCGCGCGATGCCGAAAAGCAGCTCAATGCCCAGAGGCTCGCCGCCAAACGGCTGGCGCCGATGACGAGCCGCATACGTGTCGGCGCACAGCCGACATTTACGCGCTATGTGTTTGAGGCCGGCGCCCGCAATGTCGTTCCGGAACGCGGCGAGGGAACGCTGACGCTTAATTTCGATCAGCCGATCAAGTTCGACGTCGCGGACGTCAAGGCAAATCTGCCGGCGGCAGTGCAATCGATCGATACGAGCGTCGACCAGGATACCTCCGTCGTCACGTTCCGTTTTAATGGCACCCCGGAGGTGCGAACGTTTCGTGAAGACGGGAATTTTGTCGTCGATGTCCCGCACGGCACGAACACAGCCGCCCAAGACGACCCGCCGCCTCAAGTCGCGGATGCATCGGCGGCGGATGTGGGCAAGGATCCGAGACTGAAGGGCCTCGCGATCGAGGCACCGCAGACTGTTCCGTCAGGACCGGCGCCGGATCAGCATGCAGCCGCGCTCGCTGTGCCGAAAAGTTCAGAGAAACCCGCAGCAGCGCCCGTGCCCGCTCAAACCCTCGCGCCGGTTATGCCCGCGCCTGCGGCCGAACCGCGGAAACCGGCCGAAGCGATTGAGCTACAAACGCCTGCGTCCGTCCCGCCCACTGCGCAAGTCGCGCCGGCCGGCGAGCCGAAAGTGGCGACTGCGTCCCCAGCTTCGGAGCCCAGCACGGTCAACGTCGTGCTACACGCGCTCGGCGCTAATCTACGCCTCGACTTTCCATTTCTCGAACCGACGGCGGCCGCTGCGTTCCGCCGCGGTGACGTGTTATGGGTCGTATTCGACACGGCGGCGAAGCTCGACATCTCCGCGCTCACCGCCGAAGGCGATAAGATCATCAAGGGCGCAGGCGTTGTCCGTACCGATGACGGCGCAACCGCGATCCGCATCAAGCTCGAGCGGCCGCGCCTCATTTCGTTCGCGCCGGAGGGGCCGGGCTGGGCCGCGACCATCGGTGATAGTGTCACCGATCCGAGTCAGCCGCTGCAGGTCGCCCGCAGCATTGTCGGCAAGAATCGCTCGAACATCGTCATTCCGTTTCAGGCGGCACGCACGCTTCACCGTATCAGCGATCCGGATATCGGGGACATGTTGCTCGTCGTTACGGCGTTCCCGCCGTCGCGTGGTTTCCTAAAACCTCAGGACTTCGTCGAGCTCAAAGCGCTCGCCTCCGCGCAAGGCGTCGTGGTGCAACCTCTGGCCGACGACATCAATGCGGAAATCGCTACCGACAAGATCGTTATCAACCGGCCTGGCGGCTTGATGCTCTCGACGTCTGGTCTCAACGAACGCGACACTGGCGGCGTCGCAAGTCCCGTTATGTTCGATGCGCAAACTTGGGGCTTTGACCGCGAAGCTAAGTTCAACGTGCGCCAGTCTGAACTCATCTGGAAGGCTGCCGCCGCGCCGGAAAGTAAGAGGCGGGCGGCACGGCTCAACCTCGCTCGCTTTTATATGGCACGCGACATGATGCCGGAGGCCAAAGCGGTGCTCGACGTCGCTATTGCCGACGAACATGGCAGCGAGGATGCGAGCGGCGCCGTGCTGCATGCGGCGGCCAATATCATGATGGGTCGCACCGAGGACGGTCTCAAGGAACTTGCGTTGCCGCAGGTCGGAAAATCGAACGACGCGTCGCTATGGCGCGCGATTGCTCTGGCAAGGCAGGGTTCCTGGCCGGAAGCGCGTGAAGCATTCAAGAACACCGAGGCCAGCCTGTCGACCCTGCCGCTCGAACTGCAACGCACGTGCATGCTCGAAGCGGCACGTGCATCCATCGAAGTCCGTGACTTCAACGGCGCTGCAAAGTTGCTCAACGATCTCGACACGCTGGATGTGCCGCACGAGATGCAGCCGTCGGTCGCGCTGCTGAACGGCCGCTTGAACGAGGCGCTTGGCCGTCGTGATGATGCGCGGGCAGCCTATCGTTTGGCTGCAGATTCGCGCGACCGCAAAGCCGCTGCGCAAGGGCGGTTACGCGAGCTGGTGCTTCGTTATTCGCTCGGCGATATCAAACGCCCCGGGATGATCGACGAGCTCGAAACCCTGACGACGACATGGCGCGGCGATGAGACCGAAAGCGAAGGCCTCAAATGGCTGGCGCACCTCTATACGGAGGAAGGCCGCTACCGCGACGCCTTCCATACGATGCGCACCGCGCTCCTGGCGCATCCCACTTCCGACCTGACGCGCAAAATTCAGGACGAGGCGGCCATCAGCTTTGACTCGCTGTTTCTGGCAGGCAAAGGCGACGCAATGCCCGCGATCGAGGCGCTTGGCCTGTTCTACGACTATCGCGAGTTGACCCCGATCGGTCGCCGTGGCGACGAGATGATCCGCAAGCTTGCCGACCGTCTCGTCTCCGTCGATTTGCTCGAGCAGGCGGCCGATCTTCTGCAACACCAGGTCGATAACCGCCTGCAAGGAGCAGCGCGCGCACAGGTCGCGACGCGGCTGGCGATGATCTACCTCATGAATCGCAAGCCCGATCGGGCACTTGCCGCGCTCAGGAACAGCCGCATCTCGGATTTACCAGTCGATCTACGCGAGCAACGGCTGCTGCTTGAGGCGCGAGCCCTGTCCGATGTCGGACGCCATGATCTGGCGATCGAGATCGTCTCCAGCATGGATGGCCCTCAAGCCAAGCGCCTGCGGGCCGACGTGTTATGGGCGGCTAAACGCTGGCGTGAAGCGAGTGAGCAACTCGAAGCGAATTATGGAGAGCGCTGGAAGGAGTCCGCGCCGCTCAATGATGACGAGCGATCGGATGTTCTGCGCATGGCAATCGGCTATGCGCTCGGCGACGACACAATGGGTACGCAAAGTCTGCGCGAAAAATACGCCGCCAAAATGGTTGACGGGCCTGATCGGCACGCATTCGAAGTCGTCACCGCGCCGATCGGCACCGATAGCGCCGAATTCCGCAAAGTGGTCAGCGCCGCGGCCGGGATCAACACGCTCGATGCCTTCTTGCGCGATTTGCGCGCGCGTTATCCGGAGAAGCCGGCCGATGCGGAAGAGCAGAAGCCGGAGGCCACTAATCGAGCGCCGGCCTTGCCGCCCAAAGTACCGCCCGGAACGCGGGTCAAGGCCGATCCGGGGACCACGGGCTCCATCCCGCAGCCCCGGTCGCGCCCGCCAGCGGCGCGCTGATTTGATCCAAAGGCTAAGTTCCGTAGCTTTGGATCAGCGAGCCTGCGACCAGGCTCCAGCCGTCCACCAGCACAAAGAAGATC
>JAFAQJ010000433.1 GCA_019246455.1 Pseudolabrys sp. | reverse complement strand
GTCGCGGCACGTTTGTTGCCCGTCGAAATGACCACGCCGCCTTCGTTCCGAAAGGTCAATCCGGGCGACTTTCCGGTGCTATTCGTCAGCCTGCGATCCGACACGATGCCGCTGTCGACGATTGATGACTACGCGGAAACAGTGTTGGCGCCACAGCTGTCGCAATTGCCCGGCGTCGCGCAGGTGCAAGTCTATGGCGCGCAGAAATTCGCAGTCCGCGTTCAGGTCGATCCGATTGAGGCGGCCGCACGCAATATATCGCTCGACGACATTCGCAATGTCGTCGCCAAGACAAACTCGTCGACGCCGGTCGGCACGCTGAACGGGCCAAAGCAGGCGGTCACGCTGCTCGCCACCAGCGCGATTGAACATGCCGCCGATTATCGCGATGTCGTGGTGGCTTATCGGAATGGCGCGCCGGTCAAGCTCAACCAGGTTGCTCGCGTCATCGACAGCGTCGAGAACGACAAAATCGCGACTTACTTCAACGACGCCCGCGGCATTGTGTTGGCCGTTCAGCGTCAGCCCGATGCAAACACCGTCGAAGTCGTCGACATGGTGCGGGACAAGCTTCCGGCGATGCGCGCACAGGTGCCGCCGGCGATCCAGATGCAGCCGCTGTTCGACCGATCGATCTCGATCCGTGCCGCAGTGACGGACGTCCAGGAAACGCTCGGTATCGCGATCAGCCTCGTCATCATGGTGATCTTCCTATTCCTGCGCAAAGTCTCCGCCACGATCATTCCGGCGCTCGCGGTGCCGGTGTCGCTCGTCGGCACTTTCGCCGCGATGTATGCGTTCAACTTCTCCATCAACAATATGACACTGCTCGCGTTGACGCTGTCGGTCGGTTTCGTGGTCGACGACGCTATCGTCATGCTCGAAAACATCGTGCGTCACATCGAAGGCGGCATGCGGCCGTTTGAGGCGGCGTTGAAGGGATCGCGCGAGATCGGGTTCACCATCGTCTCAATTACGTTCTCCCTGATCGCCGTTTTTATTCCCGTCCTTTTGATGGGCGGCATGGTTGGCCGCGTGTTCCGCGAATTCGCAGTTTCGATCGCAGTCGCGATCATTGTCTCCGGGTTCGTGTCGCTGACGCTGACGCCGATGCTCTGCGCGCGCGTGCTCAAGGGACATTCGCACGACGAAAAACAGAATGTCGTCCTGCGCGCTTTCGAGAAGTTGTTTGAGAAGATGCTGGCCACTTATGAATGGACGCTCGACTTCATATTAGTGCGCAAGCAAGTCATGCTGATCGTGACATTGTGCACCATCGTTGCCACGATCTGGCTCTATATCTTAGTGCCCAAAGGCTTTTTCCCGCTGGAGGATACGGGCTATCTCGTCGGGATCACCGAAGGCGCAACCGATGTCTCATACGCCTCGATGCGCGATTTACAGCAGCGCGTGGCGGATCAGGTGCGCAAGGACCCGGCGGTCGACTATGTGAATTCGACTGTCGGGATCGGCGGCCCGAACTCAGTAGGCAATAGCGGTCGCATGCTGGTGGCGCTCAAGCCGCGCAAGACGCGCGACAGTGCCGATGTGATCGTGCGGCGTTTACGCGCGAACGTGAACGTTGTTCCGGGTATTCAGATTTTCTTCCAGTCGATTCAGAACATCAATCTCGGCGGCAAGCTCCAGAAGAGCATGTATCAATACACACTGCAGTCCAACGACACTGCCGCGCTGTACGGCGTCGCGCCAGACATGCGCGAAAAGATGTCGAAGTTGCCGCAGCTGACCGACGTGACGACCGATCTCTTCATCAAAAATCCGCAGGTCACGATTGAGGTCGACCGTGAGAAGGCGGCGGTGTACGGCGTCAGCGTCGATGCGGTGCGCCAAGAGCTCTATAACGCGTTCGGCACGCGGCAAGTGTCGACGATTTATTCGCCGGTCAATACTTATCAGGTCATTCTCGAAAGCTTGCCAAAATACCAGACCGGTCCTGACGACATCGGTCGCATTTTCGTCAAGACGACCAATGGCACGACCGTGCCACTCAGCGCTGTTACGAAATTCGTGCCGACAGTTGGACCGCTTCAGGTCAATCATCAAGGCCAGCAGCCCGCCGTCACCATCTCGTTTAATCTGGCGCCCGGCGTTTCGCTCGGTCAGGCGGTCGACGCGGTCGCGCAGCTTGAGCGCGAAGAGCGTCTGCCAGCGACGATCACGACCGGCTTCCAGGGCACCGCGCAGGTGTTCCAGGATTCACTGCGGGGGCAGGGCATTCTGATTCTCGCGGCGATCTTCGCCGCTTATGTCGTGCTCGGCATTCTCTACGAGAGCTTCATCCATCCGATCACGATCATCTCCGGCCTGCCGTCGGCGGGCATCGGCGCGATCCTGACGCTGATGCTTTTCAAAATGGACCTGTCGGTGATTGCGATGATCGGCATCGTGATGCTGGTCGGCATCGTCAAGAAGAACGCGATCATGATGATCGACTTCGCGATCGAGCGCCGCCGCGTCGGACTTGCGGCCGAGGCGGCGATCCGTGAAGCGTGCGTGCTGCGCTTCCGTCCCATCATGATGACGACGTTTGCAGCGATCTTCGGCACCTTGCCGATCGCGCTCGGTACCGGCGCTGGCGCTGAGTTGCGTCAACCGCTCGGCGTCGCGGTCGTTGGCGGCTTACTGCTCAGCCAGTTGCTGACGCTTTACATCACGCCGGTGATCTATCTCTACCTCGACCGGTTCGACCGCATCCTGAAGCGGCGGCTCAATCCGCCGCAAGACCAAGACATTCCTTCGGCGCCGCCGGCGGTCGCCGCGGAATAATCGACGCTCAGAGCGAGAAGCTGGTGCCGCAGCCGCAGGCCGCGGTGGCCTTCGGATTCTTGACTTTGAACGAAGCGCCGATCAGGTCATCGACGAAGTCGATCTCTGACCCCGCCATGTAGTTGACCGACACGGAGTCGATCAGCACGGTTGCGCCATCATGCGCGATGACGAGATCGTCATCCGCCTTGGCGCGGTCCATGTCGAATTTGTATTGGAAGCCCGAGCAGCCGCCGCCCTCGACGCTAACG
>JAFAQJ010000018.1 GCA_019246455.1 Pseudolabrys sp. | reverse complement strand
CGGCAAGCGCCGTCTGCACAAGCGCCCGAACACCCACGAGATCGAGCGCTGCAAATGGTGGCTCGACTTCGAGCGCAAGATCGTCAAACCGTACCTGATCGTGGCGATGGGCGCGAGCGCCATCCGCAGCGTCGCGGGGCGGCCCCTGACCATCGCCAAGACGCGCGGAAAGGTCGTTACGTTGGAGGACGGCACGAAGATGATCGCGACGATTCATCCATCGTACCTTTTGCGGACGCGCGATGATGCCGACTGGAAATCGAAATATCGGATGTTCGTGCGCGACTTGAAACTAGCAGCCTAAGTCGTCAGCAGTTTCTCCAAACGGACCGGCAATTCGCGAATCCGCACGCCCGTCGCGTGATAGACCGCGTTCGTGACTGCCGCCGCGGTGCCCACATTGCCGAGCTCGCCGATGCCTTTGACGCCGACAGGGTTGATGAAGTTGTCCTGCTCCGGAACGAGAATGACCTCGAGCTGCTGGATGTCGGCGTTCACCGGAATCATGTAGTCGGCGAGGTTGTCGTTGACATAGCGAGCGTTGCGCTTGTCGATGTCGGTCGCCTCATGCAGCGCCGACGATACGCCCCAGATCATCGCGCCCATGTACTGCGAGCGCGCGGTACGGGTGTTCATGATGCGGCCGGCCGCGAAGGCGCCGACGATGCGCGGCACGCGAATCTCCCCGGTCAGCGCGTGGACGCGCACTTCGATGAATTCAGCCCCCATCGCATACATCAGCTTCTCACCGTGCGAACCGCCGCCGAGGCTCGGCGATCCTTCGTAGAGCTTCTTGATCGGATCGTCGACGAGACTGGTAACCGCGTTTGGCTTCACCACGTCGGGTACGAATTCGGCATATTCCTCGACTGTCGAGACACCGAGCTTGGAGAAACTGGCGGCGACGTCTTTGACTGGACCGGAGCCGACCGTCTCCTTGATATTGGCGCCGCCAAGCTTCGCCATGATGGCGTCGCAGGCCTTCATCACGACCGAGCAGCAGCTCGCCGTCTGATTCGAGCCGCCTGCCACGGGAACGGGCGGATAATTGCTGTCGCCGACGACAACTTCGACCCGGTCGAGAGGAATACCGAGCCGCTCCGCCGCCGTCTGGCCGACAACGGTCATCACGCCGGTGCCAATTTCGTGCGCCGCCACCTCGACGCGGGCGTGGCCGTCGGCGTTGAACTTCACACGGGCAGTCGCTGCGCCGATGTGCGTCGGATAGAATGCACTGGCGCAACCCCAGCCGATCAGCCAATTGCCGTCTCGCATCGAGCCCGGCTCGGCCGAGCGGCGCGACCAGCCGAACGCTTCTGCGGCTTGGTCGTAACATTTCATCAAAGACCGGCTCGACCATTCCTTGCCGGTCGCGTCTTTGTTGGAGTCATTGACGCGGCGTAGCTCGATCGGATCCATTTTCAGTTTCACGGCGAGCTCATCGAGCGCGCTTTCCAGGGCGTAGATGTACGGCACGACCGGCGGCGAACGCATGAAGCCCGGCGTATTGCGATCGGCATGGACAGTGGTCACGGCGGTCTTGACCGCCCCGAACCCGTACATCCGCGCGCTGTCTTCGACGCCGGCGACCGAATAATTGTCCGGCCGCGATGTCACCTCCCAGCCGTCGTGCTGGAAGCTGGCGATCTTGCCATTTTCGGCCGCGCCGATCTTGATCGCGTGCCGCGTTTCGGCTCGATAGGTTGCGATGGTGAAGCCCTGGTCGCGCGTCGGGACGAGCTTGACCGGGCGGTTGAGCGTGCGGGCGGCCAGCGCCACGAGGCCGGTGCGCGGCGTCTGTTGCGACTTGGAGCCAAAAGCGCCGCCGACGAAGGGGCTGACGGCGTGGACCTTGTCGGGCTTGATGCCGAGCCGCGCCGCCGTCTTGTTCTTGAGGCCGTACATGAACTGACTCGGCTCATAGACCGTCAGTTGGTCGCCGTCCCACGATGCCGTCGTGGTGAAGAGCTCGATCGGATTGTGGTGCTGCGTCGGCGTGCTGTAAGCGACTTCGAGCTTGACCGGCGCATCATTGAATGCGGCCTCGGCGTTGCCGGCTTTTGGCGTCGGCTTCTTGGCGTCAGTCTGCGTCACGCCCGGTGAATCGAACGTCGCGCTCGGGATTTCTTCCTGATAACTGATTTTGAGTTTGTAAGCGGCTTCGCGCGCCGCCTCGAACGTGTCGGCGACCGTCATGGCGACGATCTGTCCATCGTGCTGGATTTTCGGCCCAAGATCCTGAATCGATGTCGTCGGTCCGCCCCCGCCTTGACTCCAACTCAATTTCTTGAGCTCGGCGGTGTTCTCGTGTGTAAAAATGCCGAGAACCCCGGGAACGGTCCGCGCGTCCTTGTCGTCGATGCCAGTGATCGCGCCTTTGGCAATCGGGCTCGTGACCAGAAACGCGAAGGCCGGATTGTGCACCGGCATATCGGAGGCGTAGCGCGCTTCGCCCGTCACCTTGAGCCGTGCTTCAAGCCGCGGCTCGGGTTGGCCCATATTGGCTTGCGGTTCGGGTGCGGCGCGGTTCATGTCGGCACCTCCATAGCTGCCGCCTGGAGCAGGGCGCGGGTCAGCGTCCGCTTGCCCAGCTCGATTTTGAAGGCGTTGTGCTCGCGCGGCTTGGCATCGGCGAACGCGGCATCGGCGGCACGCTTCGCAGTGACGTCATCGATCTTGTTTCCGGCGAGCGCGGCTTCGGCTTCCTTGGCCCGCCACGGTACGGTGGCCACGCCGCCGAGTGCGATGCGCGCCTGACGCACGTTGCTGTTGTCGAGGTCGAGCGCGACGGCGGCAGAGGCCAACGCAAACTCATAGGACTCCCGGTCGCGCACCTTGAGGAACAACGAACGCTTGGCATAAGGCGCCGCCGCGACATTGAACGCGGTGATCAGTTCGCCCGGCGTCAGCGACGTCTCGATATTCGGCGTCTGGTCCGGTTTCTTGTGCAGGCTGGCGAACGGAATGGTGCGCTTGCCGCGGGGGCCGTCGAGTTCTACCTGAGCGTCGAGCGCCATCAGTGCCTGCGCAAAGTCGCCGGGATAGGTCGCGATACACTGGTCGCTGACGCCCAAAACGGCGTGCGACCGGTTCACGCCTTCAAGTGCGGCGCAGCCAGAACCGGGCGCCCGTTTGTTGCAATTAGCATAGGACGTATCGCGAAAATACGTGCAGCGCGTGCGCTGGAGCACATTTCCGCCGATCGCCGCCATGTTGCGGATCTGCGCCGAAGCGGCGAGCCGCAGCGCTTGGGCAATGACCGGATAATTCTGTTGAATGTCGGCATGGTCCGCGACCTGGGACATGCGGGCCATGGCACCGAGCCGCAGGCCGTTATTCTTGAACTCGATGTTCCCGTTCGCCTGCTGCAAAGCATTGATGTCGATGACCTTGGTCGGCTTCATAACATCGAGCTTCATCAGGTCGATCAGCGTCGTGCCACCGGCCAGATATTGTATCTGGGCATTGACGGCGTCGATGTCGGCGGAGCGCAAGTCGTTGAAGGTGGCGATGGCCGATTGGTTGTCGCTGGCGCGCTCGAATTCGAAGGGACGCATCTAGCCCTCCTTCATCTGTGGCGCGGCCTGTTTGATCGCGTCGACGATGTTCGGGTAGGCGGCACAACGGCACAGATTGCCGCTCATATACTCGCGGATATCGGGATCGGAGTTGGCGTGGCCTTCCTTGACGCAGGCGACCGCGGACATGATCTGGCCGGGCGTGCAGTAGCCGCACTGGAAGGCATCGTGGTCAATGAAGGCCTGCTGCATCGGATGCAGCGTCCCATCGGTTTGGGCCAGGCCTTCGATTGTCGTGATGTCGTGATCTTGTGCGCTCGCCGCGAATGTCAGGCATGACAAAATGCGGCGGCCGTCCATCATCACGGTGCAGGCACCGCATTGCCCATGATCGCAGCCCTTTTTGCTCCCGGTTAGTCCGGCGTGCTCCCGCAGGGCATCGAGCAATGTGGTGCGCGGATCGAGCGACAATTCCCGGTCGCGCCCGTTGATCTTGAGCGTGAGCTTGAGCGGTTCGCGGGGATTGGCTTGCGCGGGCGTCGGCGCCGCGCGGGCGCCGCGGTCGAGAAGCGCGACGGACATGGTGGATGCTGCTGAGGTTGCGAGGAAATTGCGGCGGCTGAAGCCCGGTGTCCCATCGGTCATGCGGATGCTCGATTTTTTGGAAGCGACGTGACAGCCGCTACATTTGAAAACGTCTGATCTATGAGCGCGTTCCGGCGCCCGGCGCGATTTAACGCGCGCGTGACGCCGCGCATCCTCGCGACGCGGAACCGAAGCGGCGGCGCTCCGTTGAATCCCTTGATTTACCGGCACTTCGTGAAGTTCCGAGGTCTGTCATGCCCGCTGTCTCTTCGACCAACTTCAAACGCGCTGCCGACGCTACTGCTCGCAAGGAGCGCGCTGTCCAGCGCACCATCGACCGCACCGACAAGCGCAACGGCAAAGCCAAAAAATCCAAGGCGATGCAGGCCGGCGCGCGCGAATACCCAGCGCCGCCGTTTCCCAAGCAGCATCTGAAAAAACCGGGGGTCGAGGCCGATCTGAAACTGGCGCCGATGTATGACGCGCCGCATTACAAAGGCTCCGAGAAGCTACTCGGCAAAGTCGCGCTGATCACCGGCGCCGATTCAGGAATCGGGCGCGCCGTCGCGGTGCTGTTTGCGCGTGAAGGCGCCGACGTCGCGGTCGCTTACCTCAACGAGCATGAGGATGCCGAGGAAACCCGCCGCGCCGTGGAAGCGGAAGGGCGCAACTGCATTACGATTGCCGGCGATGTCTCAGACCCGCGATTCTGTAAACGCGCCGTCGATATGACGATTTCTCGGTTAGGCAAGATCGACATACTTGTGAACAACGCCGCATTTCAGGAACACGTCAACAAGTTCGAGGATCTGAGCGACGCGCATTTCGATCTAACCTTGAAAACCAATCTCTATGGCTATTTCTATATGGCCAAGGCCGCCGTGCCACATATGAAGCGTGGCAGCGCCATCGTCATGACCGGTTCGGTTACGGGACTGATGGGCAACTCGCATCTGCTCGATTATTCGCTGACCAAAGGCGGCATCCACGCTTTCACCCGTTCGCTCGCGACCCACCTCGTCGACCGCGGTATCCGAGTCAACGCGGTGGCGCCGGGTCCGGTGTGGACGCCGCTCAACCCTGCCGACAAAGACGCAAAGATGGTGTCGCAGTTCGGCGGCGACGTGCCGATGAAGCGGCCGGCGCAACCGGAAGAAATCGCGCCGGCCTATGTGTTTCTCGCAGCGCCATCCTGTTCGAGTTACATCACGGGCGAAATCTTGCCGATCATCGGCGGCTATTCGGGAGGCTGACCATGGCGCCGGCGCCGCTGAAACTGATCGCGCTCAATTGCACGCTCAAATCGAAACGCAGTAACGAGCAATCCTCGACCGATGTTCTGCTCGGACAGATCGTCGAGGAGCTCGGGAAGTATGATTGCAACGGCGAGATTATCCGTGTCGTCGATCTCAACATCAAACCGGGTGTGACGTCGGACGAAGGCGAGGGCGACGATTGGCCGGCGCTGCGCAAGCGAATTCTTGATGCCGACGTTCTTGTTGTCGGCACCCCAATCTGGCTCGGTCAACCCTCGAGCGTCGCCAAGCGGATTTTTGAACGCATGGACGCCTTCTTTAGCGAGAAGGACGACCAGCAGCGCACACCCGCTTTTGGCAGGACGGGAGCCGTCGCTGTGGTCGGCAACGAAGACGGCGCGCACCACGTGTCGGCGGAACTATTCCAATGTTTGCTGGATGTCGGTTTCGCAATTCCGCCGCATGCACTCACTTATTGGGTCGGCGAGGCCCTGGGCGAAACCGACTACAAGGATCTCATGCGGACGCCTAAGCCGGTCGCGCAAATGACCCAGATGCTGGCGGCCAACGTTGCTCATATGGCGCGGCTGCTCAAGCGCGATCCGTTTCCGGGACTGCAATGAATGATGCCGCGACCATCCATCGCGATCTGAGAACCGGTCGCACGATCTGGCAGGACAAACCAGTTCCGAAAATTTCCGTCAAAACCGCGGAAGGTGAGATCGCTGCCGATGTCTTGATCGTCGGAGCTGGTATGACCGGTGCGATCATCGCCGATGTTCTGGCCAACGCCGGACTGCGTGTCGCCATAGCCGAGCGTTGTGGGCCGATGTGCGGCAGCACCATGGCCACGACCGCCTTGATTCAATTCGAACTCGACACACCTTTGTTGCGGCTCGGCAAGATGATCGGCGACCGCAAGGCCCAACGAGCCTGGCTGCGCTCGAGGCGGGCGGTACGCGATCTGGCGGAGCGAGTCCGGGACATTCGCTGCGAATGGTGCGAACGTGCCACGCTCTATCTCGCCGGTGACTTGCTGAACGGCAAAGCGCTGCGCGACGAAGCGGATGCGCGGGAAGATATCGGGCTGTCGGCGACTTTTGTCGAGCGCAACCAGCTTCTCGAGCGCTACGGCATCGCAAGCGAAGCGGCGCTACGCTCCAAAGGCAACGCCGAATGCAATCCGGTTCTTCTGGCGGGCGGATTGCTCAAACGTGCGATCGAGCGCGGCGCAATGATTTATGCG
>JAFAQJ010000010.1 GCA_019246455.1 Pseudolabrys sp. | reverse complement strand
TGGATCGACAGGGCGCTGCCGCGCGCTAGATAGGTGCAGCCATAAGGCGCGATCACCGGTGAAACGCCCTCGATATAGGGCTTCATGCCTTCGGGATCTTTCATGATATGGGAGCCGAACACGAACACCGCGCCGTCGTTCGGGTCGGCAAGACCTGCGACGCTGAATGCGACGACGTCGGGCACGCTTTTGAGTTTCGCAACGCCGGTTTCGTAACCCTCCTCGACGCGCGAAATCAGCACCGGGCCAAACGACCACGGCTCTTCAAGCGAGATGGCTTCACCTCGCGCGATCGTGGTGACGCCGCGGGGCAGGTCAGCTTCCTTCAGGTTGGCGGTGATCAGATAACGCATCGAGGATTCCTACGACAGTTGCGACATACTATCAGCGCCACACTGCCGGGTCCTAGTAGCGCGGCGATCGGGCGCGTTTTTGAGCTCACTTCGAGCTCACTTCTTGCCGAACTTGTCAGCCGGCATCGCAGCGATGGCGTCGATAGCGGCGATGTAACCCTGCACGCCGAGTCCGGCTATGACCGCGGTTACCGCTGTCGAAATAATCGAGTGGCGATGCAGCTCGTCACGGCGATGGATGTTGGAGATATGAACTTCAATGATCGGCCCCTCAAACGTGTTTAGCGCGTCGAGGATGGCAATCGAAGTGAATGAAAAAGCCGCCGGGTTGAGGACGATCGCATCGGCCTTGGCGCGGGCCTTCTGAATAAGCTCGATCAGTTCGCTCTCGTCGTTGGACTGGAAGAACGAAGCGCCGATGCCGGCCTTCCGGGCGTGCTTTGTACAGCGCTCTTCGAGTTGCTTCAGGGTCGTCGTGCCATAGATGTGCGGCTCGCGCACGCCGAGCATATTGAGGTTGGGTCCGTTAAGAACGTGGATCGTGCGTCTCATCAAATACTCGTTTAGTAGCGAGGCAAAATTTCGCCGAGAAATTTCTTGGTTCGCTGATGCCGTGGATTCTGGAAAAATTCCGCGGGCGGGCCTTCTTCCACGATCGCGCCTTCCGACATGAAGATGACCCGGTCGGCGACTTGCCGCGCAAAGCCCATTTCATGCGTGACGCAGATCATCGTCATGCCGTCTTTCGCAAGCCCGATCATCGTGTCGAGCACTTCCTTGACCATTTCCGGGTCGAGCGCCGAGGTCGGCTCGTCGAACAACATAGCCTTCGGCTCCATGCACAACGCGCGCGCAATAGCGACGCGCTGTTGCTGGCCGCCCGACAGTTGAGCTGGATATTTGTCGGCTTGATCGAGAATTTTGACGCGACCGAGCAGGCGTCGTGCCGTGGCTTCGGCGGCGTCTCTGGCAAGGCCGCGGCTTCGCATCGGAGCCAGGGTGCAGTTCTGCAGCACGGTCAGATGAGGAAAAAGGTTGAACTGCTGGAACACCATGCCGACTTCGCGCCGCACGACGTCGATGGTCTTCGGGTTGTTGTCGAGCAATACGCCGTCAACGACGATCCGGCCTTTTTCGTAGGTTTCGAGATGATTGATGCAACGGATCAAAGTCGATTTGCCGGACCCTGACGGCCCGCACAGCACGATTTTCTCGCCTGGGCGGACCGTCAGGTTGATGTCGGTCAAGGCCTTGAACGTTCCATACCACTTCTCGACGCCCTCCATTGCGATCATCGGTGCGATCGCGGCGGCGGCTGGCGATGAAGCGGACGTGCTCATCTTGGCGGCCTCAATTTATCGACACAGCCGGCGTCAGCTTGCGACGAACGGAACACCTTCCATGGTGGTCGGGAATGTCGGAACGTCCGCCTTCATCCACTTCTTGTAGGGGACGGCCAACTCGCCGCTCGCGATGATCTTTTCGATGAAGGCGTTGATCGAGGCGTTGATTTCCTTCTCACCGAGACGGGTGCAGACGCCGTTGTAGATGCGTTGGAATTCCAGCTTGTCCTCATATGTGCCCGGCTTCGCCTCGTTCAGCTTGTCCTTGTAAAACATGTTGCCGCCCACAGCCGTGACCTGGCCGGAGAGCATCGCCTGGATCGCCGCGGCGTCGCCGTCGAGGCGCAGGATTTCCGTGCCCGGAGGGGCGTTCTTGGTGACCTGCGTGTCCTGTGCGCTGGCGCGCGGCACGGCGATCTTGAGCTTGCCCATGTCGGCGTTGGTTTTCACTTCGGTCGTCTTCGGTGCGATCAAGACGATCACATTGGCGACATATGGCTTGCTGAACTGCACCGCCTTGGCGCGGTCGGGAAACATCGCCATCGTGGCGAACAGCGCGTCGACGCGGCCGGAGGTCAGCGCCGGGATGCGGTTGGCGACTTCGAGCGGGACGTACTCGACCTGCACGCCGAGTTCCTTGGCGTAGAGCTGCGACACATCGGCGTCGAAGCCATCTTGCTTACCGCTTGAATTCACGAAGCCCCACGGCGGATTGTCGCCCTGGATGCCGACGATGATTTTACCGCGCTTCTTGATTTCGTCCGGCGTGACTGCAAGGGCCGAGCGGGTCATGATCATCGGCGCGGCCATCAGGGCAGCGCCGCCGAGCAGCACGTTGCGGCGATTTGGCATTTTAACTTTCATCACATTCCTCCCTTTGTTGTACGACACCTTGCCGACGCCATCTCAACGAGTGGCGACTGCAAACTTGCGCTCAAGCCGCGTTCCCCAAATGGACAACGGCCAGCAGATTAGGAAATACATGATGCCCACCACGCCATAGGCCATCAGCGGCTTGTAGGTGGTGTTCGATATGATGCTGCCGGCGCGCGCCAGTTCGGTGAAGCCGACAATGGCGGCGAGCGACGTCCCTTTGATGAGTTGAACGAGAAAGCCGATGGTCGCGGGTAGCGAGATGCGGATCGCTTGCGGCAGCACCACATCTTTCATGCGCCAGAAATAGCCGAGGCTCAAAGCCTTCGCGGCTTCGACCTGTCCGCGCGGCACCGCCTCGATCGAGCCGCGCCAGATTTCACCAAGGTAAGCACTGGCGTGGAGCGTGAAGCCGATGGCAACGGCTTGCCAGGCCTCCAGCCGCAGGCCTGCGAGCGCCAGCGCGTAATAGACGACAAAAAGCTGCATCAGCAGCGGCGTGCCCTGAAACAGGGCGATGTAACCGGCGGTGACGCGCGACACGGCGCGCGATTCGGAGGTACGCAACAGCGCAACGATCAACCCTGTGACCGTGCCGCCGGCGAACGCGACAAGCGCAAGGATAATCGTCCACTGCAACCCGTATAGAAGGAAAACGATTTGCGGGGTGCCCATGCCGCCTCACTTCACCGGATAGCTGAGGTAGCGGCGGGACATGAAGTTGAGAAAGTTCATCATCATCCAGGACATCACGAGATACATGATCGTGATGGTTCCGTAGACCTCAAACGAACGAAACGACTCGTTCTCGATCAGCTTGGCCACCGATGTCAGCTCATAAGCGGCGACCGCGGACGCGATGCTGGTCGTCAGCGTCAGAAGAATGAACTGACTGGCGAGCGACGGAAAAATGGCGCGCAGCGCCGGCTTGAGCACGATCAGTCGAAACACCTGCCCCTTGCGCAGGCCGAGCGCGCGACCGGCTTCGAGCTGTCCTTTGTTGATCGATTGCACGCCGCCGCGAATAATCTCGATCGCGTATGCGCCCCCATTGACGCCGAGTGCGATGATCGCGGTCGGTGTCGGGTTCAGCCGAATGCCCATGAACGGCAGCGCGAAGAAAATGAAATAGATCTGCACCAAAAATGGCGTGTTACGGATCAGCTCCACGAAAGCAATGACCAGCCAACGCAACGGCTTGATATGGGAATCGCGCAGGACGACGCCGCCGATCCCAATGACGATCGCGAGCGTCATTCCCGACAGCGCCAACCAAAGCGTGCCGATGCATCCCAGCAGCAGAGTCGGGAAGCCGTTGATGACCGGCGTGAAGTCGAAGGTGTAACTCAACGCATTCCCCGACGACCTGCGTCACGTCTCATGCGGTCGTTTTAATTGGCGCTTCCCTTGCGCACCGTAGGTCAACCCAAATTCGGGAGTCAAATGAGACTTTTGCTTTCATCTGATGATATGATAGTTGTCTGATGGCTCTCGGTGTTTGAAGGGCGTTTGATGCTCGAGCAAGTTTCCGACGCGGTGACGGTCGGTGATGACGGCTACCGTCGCATTCGCAGCGACATCATTTTTGGCCGATTGCTACCGGACCAAAAGCTGCGGCTTGAGGCGCTCAAGGAAACCTACGGCGTCAGCATTAGCACCTTGCGCGAAATTCTCAGCCGATTGTCGTCGGAAGGATTTGTCGTCGCGGAAGCGCGGCGGGGCTTTGAGGTGGCGCCAGTTTCGGCCGCCGATCTCAGGGCGCTCGCGGACCTTCGCATCCTGCTCGAAGGCCACGCGATGGAACTATCGTTCGCGAGCGGCGAC
>JAFAQJ010000032.1 GCA_019246455.1 Pseudolabrys sp. | reverse complement strand
ACGGGTGCGCGCGGAACAGATAGCAGCGGCCGTGCCACGTGCTCGCGTTACCGAAAAAATGCCGCTTGATGGGGTCACCCGCATGATCGCTGGAGCCCGTTTCGTCGTCGGCGTCGATACCGGGTTGCTGCATCTTGGCGCGGCGCTGGGGGTGCCGCTGGTGGCGATTTTCCGCGGCAGTGAACCGAAGCTCACCGGCCCGATGGGGCCGGGTCGCATCGAGATCGTCGGCTCGCAGGGTGAAACGCCGAGTCCGGTCGAAGTCACGGCAGCGCTGCGCCGCGTACTGACCTAGTGTTTCAGTTTCGCGAGAACCTCTTGTACGGTTTTCGCGACGGTGTTGACCGACACGTCATCGGTGCGGCGATAGGCCACGGCGCGGTTACCCTCGGTCTTTACTCGTTCCGCGGTCGCGGCGTCGAGCGGCGGCTCGAGGATCGCAGCGAGTGGGTTGAGCGGTTTCCAGTGCCACGGGCTGGTGGGTCCGAAGATCGCAATGGTCGGCGTGTCGATCGCGGCCGCTATGTGCATGAGGCCTGAATCGTTTGTTACGGCGACATTTGCGCCGGCGAGGGCCAATATCGCGTTGCGCAGATCGTTGCTGGTGAGATCGTGAACATGCGCTCCAGCCTGGGCGATCTGCTTCGCCAGCACCGTCTCGCTCGGGCCGCCGATGACCCAAATCGACATCTTGTCTTTTGTGAGCGTGCGGGCGAGCTCGACGTAGTGGCCGACCGGCCACGCTTTGCCGGCGCCGACTGCGCCTGGCGCAAGTGCGATAACAGAACGTCCGTCCGGCACGACGCCATGCAGCGCGCGCCACGCGGCGACATCCTGCGATGGCACATTAAGTTTCGGCAGCGGCCATTCCGACGCCCGCGTTACACCGGAAGGCAAGGCGATTGTGCCCATTTGATCGATCATGCGCGCTAGGTCGCGTTCGCCCGGTCGTAGGTCGTTGATGAGGCCATAGCGGAATTCGCCGGCGAAACCGGTGCGGACCGGGATGTGGGCAAGCCACGGCGCCAGCGCCGACTTCCACGTGCGCGGCATGACCAGTGCACGGCCGTAGCGCTCCTGCCGCAAACGGTCTGCCAGCGCAAACTGCTTCTTCAAAGCCAATCGTCCGCGCGGAAGGTCGCTGACGATCGCCTGTCGGACGCCTGGCATGTAGTCCGCGAGCGGCGCGGTGAGCGGCGTCGCCAGGATGTCGACTGGTCGCTCCGGCATCTCTGCGCGCAGCAGCGTGACGACCGAGTGCACGCGCACGAAGTCGCCGATCCAGAACCACGGCACGATCAGCACGGGATCGGCGTTGGGCGCCAGAGGGTTGGTCATTGCGGAGGTTTATGCCTGAAATGGACGGCGCGCGGCGCGGAATTTACCGAATTTCGCGCCATTTGGGCCTCAATTAGCATCGAAAGTTGCGCGCTGGGGCGGTCTGGTGCACAAGCACGGCCGCGGCGAGGGCAACATGCTTCTGGTTACCGGCGGCGCCGGCTTCATTGGATCGAACATCGTGGCGAGCCTCAACGAGGCCGGCCGCACCGACATCGTCGTCAACGATCTGCTCGGCCGTGACGATGCTAAGTGGCACAATCTTGCCAAGCGGCAGGTCGCTGACATCGTGCCACCCGCCGACCTCATGCAGTGGCTCACCGGGCGCAAACTCGAGGCCGTCATCCATATGGGCGCGATCTCCGACACCACGGCGACCGACGCCGATCTGGTGATGGAAAACAATTTCCGCACATCGTTACGGCTGCTCGACTGGTGCACGACGCATCGCGTGCCCTTCATCTACGCCTCGTCGGCTGCGACCTATGGCGACGGTAAGCAAGGTTTCGACGACCAGTGGTCGCCCGAGCATCTGCGCACGTTGCAGCCGCTGAATCTCTACGGCACCAGCAAGCATCTGTTCGATCAAGTCGTGTCCGATCGTTTCGTGAAGCAGGAACCGTTGCCACCGCATTGGGCGGGCCTCAAGTTCTTCAATGTGTTCGGGCCGAACGAGTACCACAAGGGGCATATGGCAAGCGTGCTCGCCAAGGTGTTCGATGGCGCTAAAACGGGCAGTCCAGTTCGACTCTTCAAGTCGCACCGTGACGGTATCGAAGACGGCGACCAGCGCCGCGACTTCATCTATGTCGACGATGCGGTGGCCGTGCTGCGCTGGCTGCTCGACAGCACGCGCGTCAACGGCATCTTCAATGTCGGCACCGGCAAAGCCCGTAGCTTCCGCGACATGATCACGGCGATGTTCAAGGCGATGGGCCGGCCAGCCAATATCGATTATGTCGATATGCCGGAGAACATTCGCGGCCAGTATCAGTACTTCACGCAGGCCAATGTCGGCAGCCTGCGCCGCGCGGGTTATAATAGCGATTTCACGCCGCTCGAAGACTCGGTCGCGCTTTACGTGACGAATTATCTCGACCGCCCCGACCGCTATCACTGAACCCGCGATGTTCGATTTCGACAAACAACTGTCGGCTTTGGCGCAGCAAACCGTGCTGTGCATCGGCGATTTGATGCTGGACGATTTCGTCTACGGCGAAGTCTCGCGCATCTCGCCGGAAGCGCCAGCGCCAGTGCTCGCGGTCAAGCGCAACGAGCTGATGATCGGCGGCGCCGGCAACGTCGCGCGCAACCTTAATTCACTCGGCGTGCGGTGCATTTTCGTTGCCGTCATTGGCGACGATGATGCCGGCAAATATCTCGCCTCCGCCCTGAAATCCGAAGGCCGGATTGAGCCGCATCTCGCGGTTGAAGGTGGCCGGCCGACGACGCGCAAGGTGCGATTCGTCTCCGAGCATTATTCGACCCATTTGTTGCGGGCCGACTGGGAGGTCGCGGCGCCGGTTTCGGAAAAAACCGAAAACACCCTGATCGAGCACGTGTACGCCGCGATGCCGAAAGTCGGCGCGGTCGTGCTGTCGGATTACGCCAAGGGCGCGCTGACGCCGCGCGTGGTTCGCGCGGTGATCGAGGCCGCCAACAAGGCGAATAAACCGGTCGTGGTCGATCCGAAGGGGCGCGACTACAGCCTCTATCGTGGCGCGACCTTGTTCACGCCGAACCGTCAAGAACTGGCCGACGCCACGCATAAGGCGGCGATGACCGATGCCGAGGTTGCAGAAGCCGCATCGGGATTGCGCAAGACGCTCGAGGCGAAGGCCGTACTCGTCACGCGCAGCGAAGCCGGAATGACTTTGGTCGCCGACGGTGCGCCGGTGCACGTGCCGGCTTACCCGGTGCGCGTGAAAGACGTGTCGGGGGCCGGCGATACGGTTGTCGCCGTACTCGCGGCGATGCTCGCGCTGGACGCCGATTTTGAATCGGCCATGCGCGCAGCGAATGCCGCCGCTGCGGTTGTCGTCGGCAAGCGCGGCACCGCGACCGCGTCGATCGACGAATTGCGTTCGCAAATTCTGCCGGCAGCAACGCTCGCGCCGGAACAGAAGATCTTGTTCGATTGGTTGCAGCTCGACGAGCGGCTCGCCGAATGGCGTCGGGCGAGCCTGCGCATCGGCTTCACCAACGGCGTGTTCGACCTGCTTCATCCCGGCCACGTCAAAGTGCTGACGGGCGCGCGCGCGACCTGCGACCGGCTGATCGTCGGGCTCAACAGCGACGCTTCGGTGAAACGCCTCAAAGGACCGGAACGGCCAGTGCAAAACGTCAATGCCCGCGCCGAAGTGCTCGCCGCGCTCGAAGCGGTCGATCTCATCGTCGTGTTCGAGGAAGACACGCCGGAGAAACTAATTGCGCGCGTGCGGCCAAAAGTGTTGGTCAAGGGCGGTGACTACAAGCGTGATGACGTCGTCGGTCATGAAATCGTCGAAGCACAGGGTGGCGAAGTGATCCTGATCGACTTGATGCCGGGCCATTCGACCACCGACATGGTCAAGCGCGCACGCAACGCGCGGTAAGTCGGGATTGCTGCTTTGCCCGCTCATCTGTCGCCCGAGAAAGAGCATCGGCTAGTGCGCGCCTTTCTCGGTCCTGCGAAGGGCTACTTCGTTGACGTTGGCGCCAACGATCCGGAGGATGGATCGCAAACTTTCCACCTTGAGCGGGACGGCTGGACTGGGGTTTTGATCGAGCCGCAACCAGCTCTCGCCGAGCGACTACGGAAGCGGCGCAAGGCGACCGTGTTCGCCGTCGCATGTTCGTCGCCGGCCAATTCGGGACATGTCTTGCCGCTCCATGTTGCCGGTAAGATGTCATCGCTCGATCGCCGCCAGATGGCGCCGGGCGCCGTTCCCCAAGCGACGGTTGACGTTCCGATCCGGACGCTCGACGAAATTTTGAGCGAAGCCCGCGCGCCGATGCCCATCGATTTTCTGTCGATCGATGTCGAAGGCCATGAGATCGAAGTATTAAGTGGATTCGATTTTGCCCGTTGGCAGCCACGCCTGGTTCTGCTGGAGGACAACGTGGCCGACCGCGCCAAGCTGAGTTTCATGCGCAAAGCAGGGTACCGGCTTATTCGTCATGTTGGCTTCAATGGTTGGTATGTGCCGGCGAATACCGCTGGGACAGGCGGCTGGCGTGACCGCGTCGAGATTCTTCGCAAGTATTACTTCGCGCTGCCGTTTCGGCGGTTTCGCAATCTTTCGCGGCGGCTGCGGCAGCCGTTTAAGGATCGCCGTGCAATACGGCATTGACGACGATGCAGGCCGCAGGCCATTCAATCCGCCATGCTGCGGTTGAGCGCCATTATCATCGCCAAGAATGAGGCCGCGAACATCGATGGCTGTCTCGCGAGCGTAGCGTTTGCCGACGAACGGATCGTCGTCGACAGCGGTAGCAACGACGCGACGGCGGAGATCGCGCGGCGGTCTGGCGCACGAGTCGTCGACCACGCGTTCGTCGGATTTGGGCCGCAAAAGAATTTTGCGCTCGCGCAAGCGAACGGCGATTGGGTATTATCAATTGACGCCGACGAACGCGTGACGCCAGCCCTTGAAGCGGAAATCAAGAAAGCGATGATGCGGGGGGATGTCGATGCGTTCGAGGTCCCTCGTCAGTCGAGTTTTCTCGGCCGCGTCATGCGGCATTCGGGTTGGTATCCCGATTACGTATTGCGCTTGTTTAGGCGAGAGCGAGCGCGTTTCTCGAGTGACCTCGTGCATGAGCGAGTGATCTGTGAGGGCAAAATATTGCGCCTGAGGGAGCCATTGGTTCACACCCCGGTGGTTCGTATCGAGGATGCCATCGCGCGACGCGATCGCTATTCCACAGCGGGTGCGCAAATGCTCGTGGCGTCAGGCCGCCGCGTGACCTTCTTCAGCGGTTATCTGCATGGGCTGTGGACCTTCATTCGAACCTACATTTTGCGGGCCGGATTTTTGGATGGCCGCGAAGGCTATCTGCTCGCGGTTCTGAATGCGCAGGGTAGTTATTATCGCTACATGAAGGCGTGGCGGGAGCTGCGCCGCCGTGGCTGATCTGATCTCCGTCATCGTCACGACCTATAACCGCGAAGACGCGCTCGATGCCGTGCTGCGTTCGCTCGCGGCGCAGACCGACCACAATTTCGAAATCGTTATCGCGGACGACGGTTCGGGTCCGGCAACCAAGACGCTGGTTGACGGCTGGCAAGGCCGCGTTGGCCGCTCGCTGTCGCACGTTTGGCATGACGACAGAGGTTTCCGCGCGGCGGAAATCCGCAACCGCGCGATTCTTGCTTCGCGGGGCAACTACTGCATTTTCCTCGATGGCGATTGCATCGCGCGTTCCGATTTCGTTGCGGTCCACCGCAAACTTGCCGAGCCGGGCTGGTTTGTCGCCGGCAATCGGGTTCTGCTGTCGCCCGATCTGACGCGGCACGCTCTCGATCACAAGTTGCCGGTTGAAACATGGCCGCTATCGCGCTGGTGGGCCCAGCGTTGGCGCGGCGGGATCAACCGCATGGCAGCGCTGCTGATGCTGCCGCTCGGCCCGCTGCGCCGGTTGCGTGCGCATCGCTGGGAGGGCGCGCGCTCATGCAATCTGGCGATCTGGCGCGCCGACCTCGACCGAATCGACGGTTTCGATGCCGAGTATCGAGGCTGGGGCAAGGAAGATTCCGACATCATTGTGCGGCTGCTGCATGCCGGAGTTCGCCGCAAGGACGGTGGTTTCGCCGCTGGTGTCTTGCATCTGTGGCATGCCGAGGCGCCGCGCGGTGATCTCGCGGCGAATGAACGAAAGCTCGACGTCCTTTTGTCGAGCGAACTGACGCGCGCGACCAAGGGTCTGTCGTCGCTGTAAACGTCTGAAAAGAAAGGTGTTCACCGTTTTGCCCGGCTATTGTCGCCACTGCCGCGCGACCATGCTAGGGAGTGCGCAATTGAAATTGGGTCGCCTGAGGAATGACTGAGACATCGGCATCGGATTCTGAGCGCACGTTACGCATCGGCGTCGTGGGCGTTGGTGTAATGGGTTCAAATCACGCTCGCGTGTTTGCCGGATTGCCGGGCGTCACTCTGGTTGGCGTCGCCGATCCCGACCGCAAGCAAACGGACTTCGTCGCCAAGACGTTAGATTGCGCGAGCGTCAGCGGTGTCGATGAGCTGCTTGCGCTGGGCGTCGATGCTGTGACGATCGCAGCGCCAACGCACCTGCATCATGAAATCGCACTCGCCTGCATCACGCGCGGTGTTCATGTGCTGGTGGAGAAGCCGATCGCGTCGACCCCCGAGGAGGGCAACGATCTCATCGCTGCCGCGCGCCGTGCAGGCGTGACGTTGATGGTTGGTCACGTCGAGCGTTTCAATCCGGCAGTCGAGGCCGTCAAAGAAGCGATCCGCGGCGAAGACATTCTTTCGATTGCGATCACCCGGGTCGGCCCGTTTCCGCCACGCATGTCGAATATCGGCGTTGTCATCGACCTCGCCGTCCACGACATCGACCTGATCCGCTGGTTCACCGATTCCGAGATCGTCGAGGTACAGCCGCAACTCTCGAGCGCGGTCGCCGAACGCGAGGACATTGCGCTGCTGCAATTCCGCACCGCGTCAGGCGTGCTTGCTCACATCAACACGAACTGGCTGACGCCGTTCAAGGCGCGCAGCGTGGTGGTCGCGACGCGCGGCAAATACGTGATGGGCGATCTGCTGACGCGACAGGTGACTGAATGTTTCGGCTTTCAGCCGGACGGCAGCTATTCGATGCGGCATCTCTCGGTCGGTCATGCCGAGCCGCTGCGTACCGAGCTTATGGCGTTCGTGCGCGCAGTGCGCAGTGGTGATCGCCCGGCGGTCAGCGGCGAGGAAGCGGTGGCGGCGCTTGAAATCGCGCAGCGTTGCCTCGCCTCGCGCCCGGCTGAACAGGCGGCGCCAGCGCGGCAGGCGCCGCGCGTCGTTGCCCGCTGATCCTACAAAAGGCTCAATTCAGCCGGTCAATCGCCGCCCTCTATGGTGGCGACCTGGAATCGTCGTAGACCCGTTCCCGGACATCATCAATGATCGAGCGCATCCTCAGGGTAGGCGGCCTGACGTTGCTGTCGCGCGTCACCGGCTTTGTGCGCGACATCATCTTGGCGGCCGTGCTCGGCGCCGGCCCGGTGGCCGACGCATTTTTTGTCGCGCTGCGGCTTCCGAACCATTTTCGCGCGATTTTCGCGGAGGGCGCATTCAACGCGGCGTTCGTCCCTGCCTACGCGCGGGTGCGCGAGCAGAACGGTGCGGCGCGCGCGCAACTGTTTGCGGACCGCATCTTCACGCTGCTTCTGGCGAGCCAGATCGTGCTGCTGGCCTTCGCATTGATCTTTACGTCATGGGTGATCGATCTTTTGGCGCCGGGTTTGTCGCGCGACCCCGGCCGTTTTGCCTATGCCGTCGAATTCACCCGCATCACGTTTCCTTATCTGCTGTTGGTGACGCTGGTCACGTTGTTCGGCGGCATTCTCAACGCGCTGCAGCGCTTTGCCGCCGCCGCCGCTGCACCGATCCTGCTCAATCTGTCGATGATCGTCGCATTGGCGCTCGCAGCGTTCTTCCCGACGGCGGGGCACGCGGCGGCCTGGGGCGTGCTAGCGGCCGGCGTTCTCGAATTCCTGCTGGTCGCTGCCGATGCGCAGCGCGCCGGTGCGATGCCGATATTGCGCTGGCCCGAGCTTGATGCCGACGTACGGCAATTCTTTCGGGTGCTGGGCCCGGCCGTCGTTGGATCGGGTGGCGTGCAGCTTGCGCTGTTCGCCGATACGATCATCGCGAGCTTCCTGCCCGCGGGCGCACTCTCGGCGCTCTATTACGCGGATCGCATCGAGCAATTGCCGATCGGCGTCATCGGCATTGCCGCGGGCACCGTGATCCTGCCGGAGATGGCGCAACGCATCGCCGCCGGCGACGAACGCGGCGC
>JAFAQJ010000002.1 GCA_019246455.1 Pseudolabrys sp. | reverse complement strand
TTCCGGCCAGCGCTGTGCCGTTGTTACCGCAAGCGCGCGCAACTTGCCGGCCTTAATGTGACCGATCGAAGACGGAAGATTGTCGAACGTCACCTGCACTTGCCCGCCGAGCAAATCGGTGAGCATCGGGGCAGAACCTTTGTACGGGACGTGCACCATGTTCACGCCCGTCATCATCTTGAACAGCTCGCCCGACAGATGGATCGATGTTCCGTTGCCCGAAGACGCCACGTTCACCTTTCCCGGATTGGCTTTCACGTAGTCGATGAACTCCTTCACCGTCTTTGCCGGGACGTCCGGGTTCACCTCCATCACGTTCGGCACCTTGATGAACTGGGCGACCGGATCGATGTCCTTGAGGAAATTGAAGGTCAGCTTCTTGTAGAGCGATGCATTGATGGTGTTGGCAGGGTTGACCAGCAGGATCGTGTAGCCATCAGGCGTAGCCTTCGCGACCGCATCGGTGCCGATATTATTGCCCGCGCCCGGACGGTTCTCGACGACGAATTGCTGACCGAGGCGCTCCGAGAGCCACTGACCAAAAATGCGCGCGCAGATATCGGTCGAGCCGCCCGCCGGATAACCGACGATGATATGGACCGGCCGTTCCGGGTACCCCGCCGCCTGAGCGCGCGGCATCGACACCAACGCCAAAATGGCGAAACCGAAAATTGCAAACCTGCGCATGCCGCTTCCTCCCCCAGTGCCGCGCCCTTGTCGAGCGAGGCTTCTTTTTCTTGGCCGGACGTTACGCGGCGCATATGGGCGCTGCAAGGCAGCCCTGCGGCTAGCCTCGCGACGAAAAATCGTCCCTAAATGTCTGGTTTAATGGTCGGAGTGGCAGGATTTGAACCTGCGACCCCCTCGTCCCGAACGAGGTGCGCTACCAGACTGCGCTACACTCCGACTAAGGGGCGGCTTATAACCCCGGTCCCCGTTCAGCCGCAAGCTTGTGAGACCGCTGCACCGAGATGACTGCCGAGCTAGGAACAACGACGAAGACGATCAAAGCAGGCGCGAGGACGGTCGCCCCCGCCGTGGATTGCCTGTTGGCCGGCGGGCTTGTCGCGTTCCCGACCGAGACCGTGTACGGGCTCGGCGCCGACGCTGGTAACGGCGAGGCGGTGGCACGACTTTACGCGGCCAAAGGCCGGCCCAGCTTCAATCCGCTGATCGCTCACGTCGCCGATCTCAAAGCCGCGCGTCAGCTCGCGATTTTCAGCGCCGACGCTGAGCGCCTCGCCAAGGCTTATTGGCCAGGCCCGCTGACGCTCGTTCTCCCGAAACGCGACGACTGTCCGGTATCCGAGCTGGCGCTGGCAGGTCTCGATAGCATCGCATTGCGCGTACCGGCGCATCCTGTCGCGCGCGAGTTGCTTGCCGCGGTCGGCAAGCCCGTCGTTGCACCGTCGGCCAACCGTTCGGGACATGTGTCACCGACCAGCGCCGCGCATGTGCTGTCAGACCTTGGCGGCCGCATCGATCTGATCGTCGACGGCGGGCCCTGCCCGGTCGGCGTCGAGTCGACGATCGTCGCGTGTTTGCGCGATAGCATTCCTACTTTGTTGCGGCCCGGCGGTTTACCGCGCGAGGCTGTCGAGGAAACGCTGGGGCACCCGCTGGTCGACGCGCCGGCGACCTCGTTTGAAGACGACGCGCCGCTGGCGCCCGGCATGTTGGCGTCGCACTACGCGCCCAGAGCACGGTTGCGCCTCAATGCCGATGCCGCCCACAACGGCGAAGCCTTGCTGGCCTTCGGACCAGAAATTCCGGGCAAAACCGAACATGCGCTCAATCTATCGCCGCGCGGCGACCTGATCGAAGCGGCTGCCAATTTATTCTCACACCTGCGCGCGCTCGATGCCGCGGGCGCCCGGACCATTGCCGTGATGAAGGTTCCGCGCGAAGGTCTTGGCGAAGCGATCAATGACCGGCTTGCCCGCGCGGCGGCACCAAGGACGACCTCGTGAACCTGCAAAGCAAACCCAAGCCCGGTTCGGATCTGCTCGCGCGTTTTGCCGCCATTGTCGGCGATAAATACGCGATCACCGACGAGCAATTACAGCAGGCTTATCTCGTCGAAATGCGCGACCTTTATCGTGGCCACACACCGATGGTGCTGCGTCCGGGCTCAGTCGCCGAAGTCGCCGCAATCGTCAAGCTCGCTAACGAAACCCGCACAGCCCTCGTGCCGCAGGGCGGCAACACCGGCTTGGTCGGTGGGCAGATTCCGTTCAACGGCGAGATCGTGCTGTCGCTGACCCGGCTCGAGAAGATCCGTGAGGTTGATGCGATCTCAAATACCATGACCTGCGAGGCGGGCGTCACGCTGCAGCGGGCACGAGAGGCAGCGGCGGCCAAGGATCGGCTTTATCCGCAGCTTCTGCCGTCGGAGGGTACCTGCACGATCGGTGGCAATCTTGCGACCAATGCTGGCGGCATCGCGGCGGTCCAACACGGCATTGCGCGTTCCCATGCACTCGGGTTGGAGGTCGTGCTCGCCGACGGCCGCGTCCTGAATAACCTCAACAAGCTCAAGAAGGACAACACCGGCTACGATCTTAAGAACCTTTTCATCGGCGCCGAAGGCACGCTCGGCATTATTACCGCCGCGGTACTGCGCCTCGTGCCGCGCCCGCGCTCCGTTGAAACGGCGTATGCTGGTGTCAAAGATCCGGAAGCCGCGCTCGCTTTGCTCAAGCTCGCCGAACACCACGCCTCTGGCGAGATCAGCAGTTTCGAGATCATGGGCAGGATGGGGATTGAGGCCGTACTCGAACATTGGCCCGAGGTGCGCGACCCAATCGGCAAGCCCTATCCCTGGTACGCGCTGTTTGAGCTTTCGTCGCAGCGCGAAAGTGTGCGCGAGACGATGGAGCAAATTCTGGCCGACGCCCTCGAACAAGGCATCGTCCTCGACGCGACGATCTCCGAGAGTATCGAGCAGACCAGAAGCTTCTGGTTCATCCGGGAAGCGTTCGGCGAGGTGCAGCGCCGGATCGGCGCATCGATCAAGCACGATGTCTCGGTGCCGGTTGCTTCGGTGCCCGAATTCATTGCACGTGCGAATGCCGCC
>JAFAQJ010000363.1 GCA_019246455.1 Pseudolabrys sp. | reverse complement strand
TCGGCAACGTCGTCGATAAACAAAGTGCCGCCATGCGCTTCCTCGAGGGCGCCCGGTTTGCGGAGTTCTGAGCCATTGGCGCGATCGACGCCAAACAATTCAACTTCCATGCGGTCCGGTGTAATCGCTGCGGCGTTGAGGACAATGAAAGGTCCGCTTGCGCGGGCCGACACTTGATGGATCGCACGCGCCGTCAACTCCTTGCCAGCACCTGACGGGCCCACAATCAGTATCCGGCTGTTGGTCGGCGCGACCTTATCGACGGTTTGTCTTAGCTGATTGACCGCAGCCGACTTGCCGACCAGCGTCGACTGCGGTGGTGCCTGCTGCTTGAGCTGCTTGACCTCCCGGCGCAGCCGCGATGCTTCAAGCGCGCGATCAGCGACGAGGACCAAACGATCAGCTTTAAAGGGCTTTTCGATGAAGTCGTAAGCGCCACGCTTGATTGCGGCCACGGCTGTCTCGATATTGCCGTGTCCGGAGATCATGACAACGGGCATTTCGAGGTGCTCTTGCTTGATAGCATCAAGTAATTGCAAGCCGTCCAGACGGCTGCCTTGCAGCCAGATGTCGAGAAAGATCAGATTCGGGCGCCGCGACACGATCGCCGCCAAAGCGTCGTCGCTATTTTGCGCCGTCCGAGTCTGATAACCCTCATCCTGCAAAATACCCGCGACCAATTCACGGATATCGGCCTCATCATCGACGATCAGGATTTCACCCGGCATGGCTTAGGACTCGCTACCTGCTTGTTGTTTTTCTGGCTCGGTTTTCGAAATAACTGTGTCGTCGGCAAAGCGGATTTGCACCCAAGCTCCACGCTGTCCTGGGATCTTCTCCTCGGCGTCCCGCAGTTCGATGGTCCCGCCGTGTTCTTCAAGAATACGTCCGACAATGGCCAGACCGAGGCCGGTGCCCTTCTCGCGCGTGGTGACGTAAGGCTCCAGTAGCCGGCTGCGATTTTCCTTGGGCAAGCCGACCCCATTATCGACGACATCGACAAGAATTTGATGCCCCTTACGCGACACAAAAACCGCGATGCGACCTTTTCCCAACGTCTCCGGCGGCACGGCCGAGATTGCCTCGGTCGCATTCTTGATGACATTGGTTACGGCCTGCGAAATCAGGCGGCGATCGAAACGCGCCGGCATCGGGTCTTCGGCAAATTCGACTTTGATGTCCAAATCGGGATGGCCGACCTTGAGCAAGAATACAGCCTGCCTGACAGCGTCGGCCACGTCATCGGCCTCGATCACCGGCTTTGGCATCCGCGCGAAGCGTGAGAATTCGTCGACCATGCGTTTGATGTCGTCGACTTGCCGCACGATCGTGTCGGTGCACTGCTCGAAAACCGTCGTATCATCGCCGATCGCTTTGATGTACTTGCGTCTCAATCTTTCAGCGGCAAGTTGGATCGGTGTGAGCGGGTTTTTGATTTCATGAGCGATACGCCGCGCGACGTCCGCCCAGGCCGAGGTCCGCTGCGCAAAAACTAGCTCGGTGATGTCGTCGAGCGTCAGAACATAACCACGCTCTGCCTCAGCCGCTTGCTCGCGTGTCACACGAACCTGAAGAATGCGTTCGCGTCCCCCGCGATTGATCGTTACCTGCCCTTGGGTCAGACGCTGCGCACCCGCTTGCGCCTGACCGAGAATGGCGACGAGTTCCGGTGCAATATTGGTGACCGGTTTGCCCAGCGCGTCAGGCTCCGCACAGCCAACGAGTTTCTCGGCAGACCGGTTGAGGATTGTGATTTGGTTATGGTCGTCGATGCCGATGACACCGGCGCTAGCGCCTGAAAGCACGGCCTCTGTGAAGCGACGACGGCTGTCGATCAGATCGCGGGCGCGAACAATGTCGTCGCGCTGCGTCCGCAATTCCTGCGTCATACGATTGAAGGTTTCGCCGAGATGGGCGAGATCGCCTTCGGACTGGCGCACCGGCACACGGACAAACAAATTTCCGGTCGACACGACATTGGCGGCTCCGATCAGCCGCCTAATGGGAGCCACGAGGCGGTTCGCAAAATCGAGACCGATCCAAACCGCCGAAAGCAAAACGATCAGCGCAATGACGGTATACATTAATGCGAAGGCCACCTGGATTCCAAGGCGCCGCGATTCAATGGCAGCGTACTCCGAGGCGCTCGCCTGGGTTACCCGCAGCTGAGTGAGCACGCGTGGGTCGAGCAAGCGTGCGACATACAGATAACGATCCGTGTATTCACGCAGCTTGATTGCCGCAGCAACGTAATCGGCGTCAGGAAGCAGAACGATCTGTGGTTCACTATCAGAGATCGAACCCAGCGCTTCCGGCGGTGGTAGCGCAAACACGTGTTCGACTGGGATGTCCGCCTTGTCGACAATCTTGGCGCGGTCGTCGAAAACATTAATCGCGGCCAGTCCTCGCAGCGACGCTTGGAATGTCAGAAATTGTTGAAGCTTGTCGGGCTCTTTGTCGAATACGGGCTTGGCGCGCGCAAGATCAAACGCCATCAGCACAACATCCGACCGCAAGCTTTGTGCCTGGCTACGTAGATAGGCGTCGGCCACGATGACGGAATTCTCGATCGCGGCGCGCGTGCGCGTGGAAAATAGCGTGTCAAGTCCACGATCGAGGGTGACGCTGGCGACGATGGCCACCAGCACGGCAGGCGCTGCGGCGATCACTGAAAACAGGCCGACGATCCTAATGTGCAGTTTCGAT
>JAFAQJ010000351.1 GCA_019246455.1 Pseudolabrys sp. | reverse complement strand
CGGTCGAACCGATATTGATGATGACGCCGCCCTTGCCTTTCATCAGCGGCACCACCGCCTGCGTGAACATGAAAAGCCCTTTGACGTTCACGGCAAAGACGCGCTCGAACTCCTTCTCGTCGATCTCGAGCAGCGGCTTGTTGACGTGCGCGACGCCCGCATTGTTGACCAGAATGTTGAGCCCGCCGAACTTCGACGCGGTCTCGACGACCACGGCATCGATATCGCGGCGTTTGGTGACGTCGCACTTTACCGCCATCGCGGCGCGACCGATCTGGTCGGCGACTTTCTTCGCCGCACCGCCGTCGATATCGGCAACAGTCACGTGCGCGCCTTCACGCGCATAGGTTTTGGCAATCGCCGCGCCCATGCCCGAGCCTGCGCCGGTGACGATCGCTATTTTGCCCTGCAGACGCATTGTTTCGCTCCGGTTATGGCGGCACGACGCCGTAGGGCCGCGCCCAGCCCAAGCCGTCTTCAGTTTTGCCACGTGGATGATATTCGGCGCCGATCCATCCCTTGTAGCCAAGACGATCGACCTGCGCGAACACGAACGGATAGTTGACCTCGCAGTCCGCGTCCGGCTCGTGCCGCACCGGCACCGCCGCGCATTGCAAATGGCCGACCAGCGGAAAGTATTGCTCGAGGCGCTTGATGATGTCGCCGCTGACGATCTGCACATGGTAGAAGTCGAATTGAATCCGGACGTTCGGCTTTCCGACTTTCGCAATGATGTCGGCGGCATGATCGACCCGGTTGAGGAAATAGCCAGGCGCATCGCGCGGATTGATCGGCTCGATTAGCAGCTTCAGGTTCTTTGCAGCAGCAACATCGGCCGCGCGCTTGAGATTGGCGACAAACGTCTTTTCCGCTTCGGCCCGCTGGCCGTCCTCCACGATACCGGCCATGCAATGAATCGCGCTGTTGCCGATAGTGAGCGCATAATCAAGCGCGAGGTTGAACGATATCTCCCAGTCCTTTTCGCGGCCGGGTAATGCGGCGAGACCGTGCGAGCCGCCATTGCCTTGGCGCGGGGTGTTGAGGCCGAGTGGCGTTAGCCCGTTGCGCGCGACCGCGTCCTTTAGTGCCGCCGCCGGCACCTCATATGGCGCTGGCATATCGACGGCCTTGAAGCCGCACCGCGCGACCGCGTCGAAGCGCTCCACCAGTGAGCGGTCTGGGAATAGGTAACCGACATGGGCAGAAAACCGCGGCATTTTTGCTTCCCTCACGCTCGAATAGCGCCTTGCGCGCCGATGCGCCGCCGTATTCATTAGCCCCCCGCATCCTTTTCCACCATCCCAAGTCGCGCAGACTTGCCGGTCATTAGGTCACGACATGAGCGCCAACAACGCCTTCCATATCGCCGTACTGCCCGGCGACGGCATCGGGCCCGAAGTGATGGCGCCAGCGCTCGACATTTTGCGGCGCATCGAAACGCTGACGCCGGGCCTCAATCTGCGCTTCACCGAGGCGCCGGCCGGCGCCAATGAGTACCTTGCGACCGGCAAGTCGATGTCGGAGAAGACGATCAGGCTGTGCGAGGAAGCCGACGCCATTTTGCTCGGGGCGTGCGGCTTACCGAGCGTGCGCTATCCCGACAACACCGAAATCATGCCGCAGGTCGAGCTGCGCTTCATCTTCGATCTCTATGCCGGCGTGCGGCCGTGCCGGCTGGTGCCGGGCGTGCCCTCGCCGATCGTCGGCGCCGACCAGAAGGGCATCGATCTCGTGGTCATTCGCGAGTCGACCGAAGGATTGTTCGCCTCGATGGGCAAAGGCGTCATCACTAACGACGAGGCGCGCGAAACTTGGGTGCTCACGCGCAAAACCTCGCAACGTTTGTTCGATTTCTCGCTCAAGCTGACCGAACAGCGGAGGAAGCGCGGCAAGCCCGGCGTGCTCACCTGCGTTGACAAGGCAAATGTGTTCAAGGCCTTCGCCTGGTTCCGGGGCATCTTCGACGAGCGCGCCAAGGCCTTCCCGAACTTGAAGACCAGCCACCTCTACGTCGATGCCTGCTCGGCGATGCTGGTGAAGCGGCCGTGGGATTTTGACGTGATGGTCACCGAGAACATGTTCGGCGACATCCTGTCCGATCTCACGGCCGGGCTGATCGGCGGCATGGGCATGGCGCCGTCGGCCGACATTGGCGACAAGCACGCGGTGTTCCAGCCATGCCACGGCACCGCGCCCGACATCATGGGTCAGGGCAAGGCCAATCCGGCGGCCATGATCCTGTCGGTGCCGCTGATGCTCGACTGGCTGGCCGACAAATTCGATCATGCGCCGGCGGCGGGCGCGGCGCGCAAGATCGAGAACGCGGTCGACAAGGCCTTCCAGTCCGGCATCAGGCCGATGGAATTCGGCGGCCCGGACGGCACCGCAGCTGTCGCAGCGGCGGTGATGAAGGTGCTGGGTTAGCCAGAAGGTAGACTCGACAAAGATGAAATCAAGCGCGTCATCCAAACCTATCTCGACGGACTCTATGAAGGCGACGCGGAAAAGATCGCATCCGTGTTTCATCCGACCAGCGCACTTAAGAAGTTGGCAGGTCGCTCAGAAGGTGTTTTCGACGGAAATCCGGAACCCGTCCTAAAGCTCGATAAATTCCTTGATCGCAGCGAGGAATTCCTTGGGCTGTTCGAGCGGCGGACAATGGCCGCAGCCTTTGAGCTCACTGTAGATCGCGCCCGGAATCTTCTGCGCCACCACCTTGTTCAGGGCAACCGGCGTCGCCTGATCGAACTCGCCGCACACCACAAAAGTCGGCACCGTGATCCGGTGGAGTAGCGGTACGAGATCGGTCTCCTGCAGGATCTTGCAGGCGTGCTGGAACGCCTTGGGGTCGATACCCATCAGGACGCGCTTGCGCTCCTCGACCGCTTCGGGATGCGCCGCGAGATAAGCAGGCGAATAGACGCGCTTGGCCGCGATCTCCGCGACCGCACCGAGCCCGCCCTCCGCGACTTTCTCCGCCATCACAGCAAACGCCTTGCGGCCTTCCTCGGGGAATCCGGCCGCGGCATCGCTCACCACCAGCCGCTTGATCATTTCCGGATGCGCGAGCGCAAAGGCGATCGCGACAGTCCCGCCAAAACCATTGCCGATCAGGATCGCATCGCTGCCGATCTTCCATTCTTGGAAACCGTCTTCGATGCGCGCGACGTAGGCATCCATCAACGGCACGATCACCGGCTCCGAACCGTCGAAGCCTGGCAGATTGATCAGCGTCACGCGAAAACGCGACGCGAGCGCGGGCAACACGTCGTCAAACGCATGGCGGTCGGCGAGCAGCGAATGCAGGATCACGAGATCGCGCCCGCGACCCGTCTGCACCGCCGTCAGCGCGCCGTGGCCGGCGCTCAAATTGGTCAAATCCATCGCGTTCTCCGCAACCCGCATCAACGATATGACGGCGGCATCGTTCCCGCAAAAGCGAACGGGGCGGCGAACGGCCGCCCCGTCGGAATCATAGCGCCAGCCGCTTCAGTTGCCTTCGCGCCAGATGCCGAGCGCTTCCTGGGCCGGACGATCCGAGATGGAGAACAGCACGGATTCCTCCGACGCATTGTGCTGGAAGCGCTTCCACGGCGGCACCACGAACACGTCATTAACGCCCCAGGAGTATTCCTTGCCATCGATCACTGTCGTGCCCTTGCCTTCGGCGACCGCGAAGATGGTGCCGTCGGTCGAGCGGTAAGGCTCGCCTTTGAAGCCTTTGGGCAAGAGCGCGAGGTTGGCACCCATGGTCGGCAGCACCGGCCCGCCATTGATCGGGTTGGCGTAACGCACTCGCGCGCCGTGACGCTTGTCGATGTCGCCGGTCTTTTTCAGCCGGTCGAGGATCGGCTTCATCTTCTTGTACGGATAGTTGATGACCGGCGAACGATTCATTGCCGCGGGCGCGCCGTCCGGCAGCACGCCGGTCGCGTAGCGCTCGAATGAGTCGCCATCCTCATGATTGACGTTCTGCATCTTCTCGTCGAAGTGGTTGGCGAACGACGTCTGGAAGTGATTAATGGTCGGCATGTCGAGCACGTCGAGCCACATCACCGGCTCCTTGCCCGGATTGCCATGGTCGTGCGGCGCCCAATTCGCGGTAATGATGAAGTCGCCGTGCTCCATCTGCGCCTTTTCGCCTTCGACCGCGGTATAGGCGCCCTTACCTTTGAGTACGAAACGGATCGCAGAGGCGACATGCTGATGCGCGTCGGCAATCTCACCTGGCATGATGAGCTGGATGCCGGCGAACAGCGAGTTAGTGATTTTTGACTTGCCGGGCTCGCCAGGATTTTCAAGAACCAGCACGCGGCGCTCGGCTTCCTCGGCGGTGATGACGTCGCCGGCCTCGAGCATCAGCTTCTCGACCTCCGGAAATTTCCAGAGCGCCGGGATCATTTGGGTCTTGGGCTCGGGCGTGACGAGGCCCTTGAGCACTTCCCACAGCGGCGCAAGGTGATATTTGGAAATCTTGTCGTAATAGGCCTGGCGTGCGCCGGTGATGTTGTGCTTGTTGCCGGCCTGAGGCGTGTCGATCACCGCCGTCATGGGATTCCCTCCGAATTTCGCGTTTCGAATTTACGCTCAATATAACCTAGCGCCGCCACGCCCGAAACCCGCGAAACGCCGCATAACGGCTATGTGTTGATGGAGCCGCCATCGACTGCGATGGTCTGTCCGGTGATGAAATCACTATCGCTCGAGGCGAGAAACACCAGTGCCCCGAGTAAATCCTCGGGATAGCCGTCGCGCTTGAAAGCGCGGCTGTTGCGGACCAGCGCGCGCATCTCGTCATGATGGGCCACGTTCTCGACGCCGGTGTCGGACAGAATGAGGCCCGGCGCCAATGTATTCACCGCGATGCCAAACTCGCCGAGCTCGCGCGAGAGCGCGCGGGTGAACGAGACGATGGCGCCCTTCGACGTCACGTAATGCAGCATATGCGGGATGCCTTTATAGGCCGTACCCGAGGCGATATTGATGATCTTACCGCGCTTGCGTTCCTTCATGTGCGGCGCGACGTGCTTCACCATCAGAAACGAGCCGCGCACGTTCACCGCCATCACCTGATCCCACAACGCGACGTCGATCTCGGTGACCTTGACCGGCGCGAGCCTGGCGTAGAGCGCCGCGTTGTTGACGAGGATGTCGATCTGGCCGAAGCGGTCGAGCGTTTGCTTCACGACGCTCTTGACGGCAGCTTCATCGCTGACGTCGAAGGACGCGCTGGCGACGGAGTTCGCGCCCGACTTCGCTGCGATCGCAGCCGCCACGTTCGCACCATCGGCGATATCGGCGATCATCACACGCGCGCCGGCCTCGGCCAGCACCCGCGAATAGTGCCGCCCGATCCCCCTGGCGCCGCCGGTGACAATCGCGACGTGGCCGTCCAGCCGTCCCATGCAAATCCTTCATTCCGGCGGAACGCCGCCGAGCGAGAAAATATCATAACGCTCGGAAAGCTGTTTCTGAAACGCGCGTCGGCGAATTGCTGTGGCGTTAGCTTGATCAGTTCGGCGAGGTAATCCTCGAAGAACGAAGGCTGGAAGATCATCAGCGATTGGCCGGGCCCGCCCGCCATCTTGACCGCATGCGGCACAGCGGCCGGAATGTGGACGGTCGCGCCCTTCTCGGCTGTGAACCATCTGTCGTCCATGTAGAACTTCAGGGACCCGTCGAGGATGTAGAAAGTCTCGGAGTGGGTGCGGTGTTCGTGCAGGCCGAGTGCGAACTCGGCTTTGAGATTGTCCTCGACCATCGAGAACGCGCCGCCGGTCTGCGTGCCCGCGACCTTCACGAAGATGTTGTCTCTTTCCCAGCGATAATTGGTGCCTTGGCCCGCCGGCACGACATGATAGTTCGTCATA
>JAFAQJ010000179.1 GCA_019246455.1 Pseudolabrys sp. | reverse complement strand
TGTCTTCGTAAACTGGGCGACTAGGCGGTTCCTGCCGTGGTATCGCCGCGAAGCGCAAAACCCCTGAGAGGCTTTCCCGCATGGCGACCGACGATCCGCGCGTAAAAGCGGCGATCTCGCATTGGGGTGCGCGTTTCGTCGCGAACGGCGTGGCGCTCGCCGATTTCGATGACGTGACGCGTTCGCTCACGAGCTACGAGGACTGGTGCAAGGCCTGGTCGGCCCGTGCCGCGCAACACGAGCAACTCGGACAGGACGCGCTGGCAAAGAAGAAGTACCTGACCGCGGGCGAATGCCTGCAGCGCGCCGGGGTCTACTACCACTTCGCGGCGTTTCTGTTCGTCAACGACGTGCCGCAGATGAAGGCCGCGCACATGAAGGCGGTCGGCTGCCGACAGGCGGCGCTTCCCTATCTGCGGCCAGCCGGTGAGCGGGTCGAAATCCCGTATTTCGGCAAAAAGCTCGTCGGCATTCTGCGTAAGCCGAGCGCAGTCGCTAAGCCGCCGGTCGTCGTCATGGCCTGCGGCCTCGACTCCACCAAGGAAGAAGGCGACGCTTACGAGACATCGTTTCTCAATCGCGGCATGGCGACTTTGATGTTCGAGGGCCCCGGTCAGGGCGAGGCGCAATACGATTTTCCGATCCGCGGCGATTACGAAGTGCCAGTCAAGGCCGTGCTCGATTACGTCGAGACGCGCCGCGATCTCGACACCTCACGAATCGGTATGTGGGGCGTGTCGCTCGGCGGCTATTACGCGCCGCGCGCCACCGCGCACGACAATCGCATCAAGGCTTGTATCGCGCTCGGCGGCCCGTTCGATTGGGGCGCCGCTTGGGACACGTTGCCTGAGTTGACGCGCGAGGCGTTCCGCGTGCGCAGCCACGCCAAGACGCAGGCTGAAGCGAAAAAGAACGCGGCGACTCTGTCGCTGGTCGGCATCGCCGACAAGATCACGGTGCCGATCTACATCGTGAACGGTCGGCTTGATCGGGTCGTGCCGGCCACCGACGCCGAGCGGCTGGCGCGCGAAGTCAAAGGCCCGGTCGAATTGGTGATGGTCGAGGATGGCAACCACATCGCCAACAACCGCGCCTACCGCTGGCGCTCGCAAAGCGCCGACTGGATGGCAGATCAGCTCATATAACGTGGAACCCACGCGGCATCGCGTGGAAACAATCGATGCCGCTCTCGGTAATCAGCAGCATCTCGCCGATCTGAACGCCGGCCGTCCCGTCTTTCGTGACGACGTTGGGTTGCACCACGACGACCTGCCCGGCGCGAAACGGTTCTGTCGACACGGGTCCGGACGGCCGGCTCTTGCAGCCTAAAATCGGCGGCAGGTACCCGCCGCCATAGCCGTGCAGAAGGTCGTCAATGATGGTGAAGCCGGCGTCTTCAATCACGCCTGAGGCCTCGATCACCTGCTGTGGCGTCGCACCCGCTTTGAGCACCTGGCAGATCGCCCCGAACGCCGCGTCGGCGGCAGCATGCAGATCGCGATAGAGCGCATTCGGCGACTCCCTCACCGCAAAAGTCCGCAGCACCTGCCCTGGATGATCCCAGAACATCGCGGTGATCTCCGCCGTCACCGCATCGCCTTTTTCAATCTTGCGCGGCGACTGAAACTGCCGCGGCACGCCGACGCGCGGCGAGCTCATTGGTGTCGCGCCGATGTAATGGATGCCGGTCGTGCCGCCCTTGCCGACATACGCGCGCTCGATTGCGTTGCCGAGTTCGCGCTCGTTGATCCCGGGTTTCAAGTTGTCACGCAGCGCTATCATGCCGAGATCGGAGAAATATGCGCCGATCCGCATCCAGTCTATTTCTTCGCCCGACTTCACCTGGCGCAAGCGCGTGTAAGCGCGATTTAGATTCTTCGGCGCGCCAAACATCGTCAACAGTGCGGCGTGCTGATCTGCGCTCAACGGTCCGACGTAAGCGACGCGCCCCTGTTTGACGCCGCGTTTCTTCAGAATGTCGATGGCAGAGGCAATCGACGAATCGCCGCCCCACGCGACATCGGCCTTGTCCGCCAGCATCCGCGCCAGCGGCCCGTGATTAACGTATTGCACGAACAACGTGTCCGGCACGCCTGGCGAAAAAACGCCGACCGCTTCGGCCGTCACCGGCCATTGCGTCAGCCATTGCACCGCCGACCCGACGCGATTGGCACCACAAAAAATCAGATGATTGCAATCCGCTTCCGCGAGCAGCGCTTCCATTGCAACGCGGCGTCGCGCCATCTCGGCGTCCGAGAAACGCGGATAGTCCGCCTCGATCAGGCGGGCCAAATGCGCGGACCGCATTATTTCGCGCTTTTCGGCAGCGCCACGATCATGTCGAGCTCGATCCGCGCGCCCGGCGACGAGAGCTGGTTGATGCAGACGGTTGTCGAGGCCGGACGCCAGTCGCCAAAATACCCCGCCATCGTCGCATGCATCGCATCGGCGTCGCGGAAATCGGTGAGATATTTCGTCACCTTGATGACGTCACGCCAACTCGCACCGGTCTTATCCAGAATGGACTTGATCGCTTCCATTGCTCTTGTGGTCTGCTCCTCGATGCTGTGCGGGTGCACGTGCTCGGCATCGATATGCGGATGTTGGTGGTAGAGCGGGGACGGTGTCGCGCCCGATAGAAACATGAGGTCGCAGGCACCAACGATTCGCACCGCCGGCGCGTAAGGCATAGTGTGCGCTTCCTCCGGCTTTGGATGCACCGGGTCGAGCCTGAAATCGCGCGCCGCCTTGGTCATGACGTTCATCACTGGCCTCCCCTGTCGGCGCGCATGTTGGTCCCGATTGCATTGCGCGCGCAAGCGCGGTTAAACGGGCACATCTAAGGAGTTGGCTATGCCGTCGACGATCCTCGATTCCGCGATTTTCCGTGACGTCTTCACCACCGACGCGATGCGCAAGGTATGGTCGGACGAAACCCGCGTGCAGAAATATCTCGACTTCGAGGCGGCGCTGGCGCGCGCGCAGGCCAAGCTCAAGATCATCCCGAAGAACGCCGCGGCTGAGATCGTCAAGCACTGCAAGGCTGACGAGTACGATTTTGCCGAGCTGAAAACCAAGACCGAGAAGATCGGCTATCCGGTGCTCCCGGTCGTCCAGCAGCTTGTGAAGTTGTGCAAGAACGGTCTAGGGGAATGGTCGCATTGGGGTGCGACCACACAGGACATCACCGACACCGCAACTATTCTCCAAATCCGTGACGCGCTCGATCTGATCGAGGCCGACCTCAAGGCGATCTGCGACAACCTCGCGCGGCTCGCGAAGCGTTACCGCAACACGCCGATGGCCGGCCGCAGCAACCTCCAGCAGGCGGTGCCGATCACCTTCGGCTACAAGATGGCGACGATGCTCGCCGCTTTCGAGCGCCACCGCGAGCGCCTCAAACAGCTGCGGCCGAGGGTCGAGGTCGGCGAATTCGGCGGCGCCGCCGGCACACTGTCATCGCTCGGCAAGCAGGGCCTGAAATGCCAGGCCGCGCTGATGAAGGAACTCAAGCTCGGCCAGCCGGAGATTTCCTGGCATACGGTGCGCGACCGCATCGCCGAGGTCGGCTGTTTCCTCGGCCTCGTCACCGGTTCCTGCGCCAAGATTGCGTTCGACGTGAAGCTGATGATGCAGACCGAAGTCGAGGAAGTGTACGAGCCGTTCCATGAAGGCCGCGGCTCATCGTCGACCATGCCGCAGAAACGCAACCCGATCTCGTCGGTCTACATCACCGCGCAGTCGGCGGTGGTGAAGCAGCACGTCGCGGCGCTGCTCGAAGCGCAGGTCGAGGACCACGAGCGCTCCACCGGCCCCTGGGAGATCGAGTGGATCGTGCTACCGGAAATCTTCATGCTGTCGGCCGGTGCGCTGGCGCAGACGAAATTTCTCACCGCCGGCTTGCAAGTGAACGAAAAGAAGATGCGCGACAACCTCGGCATCACCAAAGGGCTCATCGTCTCGGAGGCCGTGATGATGGGGCTCGGTCCCTATCTCGGGCGCAATTACGCGCACGATCTGGTCTACGATATCTGCCGCCAGGTGGTGGCGACGGGCCGTCCGCTCAACGAGCTGCTCGCGGAGAACAATGAGATCGTCAAACACCTGTCGCGCAAGGAGATCGACGCGCTGTGCGACCCCGCGAATTATCTTGGGGTTGCTGGCGAAATGGTGGATCGCGCGATCAAGCTGCGAAAAAAGTGACCTTCGGTCATGAATCGCGTGGCGTCGTGCGCCAGACCGCGAGGGCGACGAAAAGCCCAAGCCCGCCGATCGTCAGAAACAGTTGCGGGATCGTGACACCGGCCTTTTGCGCGACGGCGGTCATGACCGTCGCGAGAGTCATAGCGGCGGCGTTCAATACATTGGCAGCTGCGACAGTACGCGCCCGGTAAGCCGCCGGCGACCACGCCTGGATCGCGGCAAACGCCGGCACAATGAACAGCCCGCCGCCCACCGCGAGACCAGCGAGATCGATGGCGGCGCGAAACCCCATGGCGGAAGAAAGAACCTCCACAGCACCGAACGACACGGGCATTTGGCCGTCCAACATCCAGCCCAGATCGAGGCAAAACACCGCCATTAAAACCGCGCCGACCATCGTCGTGCGCAACACAATGCGGCCCCGGGCGATGATCGCAGCCAGCGCCGAACCGGCGCCGACCGCAATCGAGAAGATCGCGAGATAGGCTGTTACCGTGTGTTCGTCGCCGCCGATCAATCGTTTCACCAGCGGCGGCAGCAAAGCGAGCGCGACGATGCCGACCGCCCAGAACCAGCTCGTCACCCAGGCGCCCCACCACAGCCTCGCGTCGCCGCGCAGGTGAGTGATCATCGCCACGGTCGAGCGCAGAATATTCGCCGACACCTCGAGATGCGGAGCGCCAATACCGCTCGGCGGGATCAGCAGCGCGCACAGCCAGCATAGCAGAGCAAACAGCATCACCAGGGCGCAGGTCAGAATGTCGGTGCCGGCGAGCCCGCCGACGATCGTGCCGGTGAGGATCGCGATGAAGGTTGCGCCCTCGACCAACGCATTGGCCGACGGCAACTGCTCGCGCCGCAAATGATCCGGCAGAATGCCGTATTTGATTGGGCCGAACAGCGAGGCGATCACGCCAAAGCCGGCGAGGGCCACGAACAGCACCGCGACCGACGCCAGCAGAAATCCCGCCACTGCCGCTGCCGCGACGAATATCTCGACGAATTTCAACCACTGCGCCACGCGCGCCTTGTCGTGACGGTCGGCCAGTTCGCCGCCCAAACCGGACAGAAAGAAATACGGCGCGATGAATACCGCGCTTGCGCTCGTGATCAGCGCGTCGCTGCCATCTTTGCTCCCAAACAGGATCAGGAATACCAGCGCGGTTTTCAGAAAATTGTCGTTGAAGGCCGAAAAGAACTGGCAACCGAACAGCGGTGCGAAACGCCGCGACAGCAGCAGCCCGCCCATGCACGCCCCCCTCACCCGTTCGCGACCGCTTATACAAAGAAAAAGGGCGGCCCGCTCGGGGCCGCCCAGGATCCGCTTACAGACAGAAGCTTAGGAGTGAGCCTTCTCGCCGTTGGCCTTTTCCATCATCACAGCCGCGACGCTCACGGCAATGGCGAGGGCTAGGGTCGTGGTAAAGAGCGCGATCCACATGGCACAGCCTCCTTGTTTCTCGCGCCTCCCCGGCGGGGAGGTCCGGGCCTGACAACGCGCTCGGAGACTTCCGGTTCCTCACGATCGAAGCCGCTGGGTCCACGGTGTTTTTTGCGTTGGCGGAACCGGAACAATTTTCGAAAAGCCGGAACTCGTTACCGCTGAATCGACGAGGTCAAGTCGGCCATCAACACGCGCAATTCGAGTTCGCGAAATTCGAGAAAAAGTTTACGCATCCAGCGTTGCAGTTCGATGCTGACATCGAGCGGGATTTCCGGCCCGGCCGAGCCCGCGGTTTCGATGAAAGAGAAAGGGCGCTGTTCGATGGTGCGGCGCAAGCCCGGCGCGAGCAGCGGCAGATGCAGAAGCTGCGCGCCCTTGCCGTGCGGCGGAAACTTGTCGCGATGCTGGGCCGGCCCGAGGATTTCGTTGTGGACCGGCACGATCACCGCCACCGGAAACAGTCGCACCAACGCCGCATAGGCCTCGACCGATGCGGCGTCCGGGCTTGCGACGTAGAGGATGACCGGCGCCAATCCGCGCCGCCTTGCCTCGTCGGCGAAACGAATGTCCTGAGCGATCAGGAAAAACTTCTCGAATGCCTCGTGGCCGAGGTCGACAACTTTGTAGATGTCGTCTTCGGCGACTAGCGCATCGAACAGCGCCATCTGGCCTTTGATGTCTTCGATATCGGAAAGATGCGCGTGCCGTGGCTGGAACGCCGTGAGCGCAGCATCACGCGCATTGAGATCAAACGCCTGAACTTTTCGTTCGCCGCTGAGGTGGTAATCCGCCAGCATGCGCGCGATTAGCGTCTTGCCGACATGCGGCCGCGGCGATGCAACGATGGTGATGAAACTAGGCAGCGACATCGCAACCCGCCTGACGCTGCGGCCGCGGGTCAGCTCGCGGCGGCCTGCACGGCATCCTTCGGCGCGACCAGGTCCATCAGCTTGACCTGATCGAATTCGCTCCAGACATTGCCGAGCCAATGCCGCACGTAACCGCGCAGCACGAACGAATAGTTGGCGGCGGCGCCGTTCGGGCCCTTGTTGGCGACGAAACCGACGAACGGCACGCCCGCGACCTCAACCTGCTCGCACGCCATCTCATTGAGCTTGGCGACCGTCAGGTCCTGCGCACCCTTGATGCG
>JAFAQJ010000161.1 GCA_019246455.1 Pseudolabrys sp. | reverse complement strand
AGCATCAAGTGGGCGCAGCCTCACACGCCAATGCGGTTTCGCATATCGAAAAGCTGCCGCATCGTTTGCGGCGCACCACTCTTTGGACTGGCGAGTTGCGGCAAACTGGCCCATTCTATCGCGGGCTAAATACAAAATGATACGCAGGGGGATACGCCGTGGCACAAACCATTGAAGCCTTCGTCGGCAAGCAGCTCGACGAGGCGCCAAAGCTTTCGCCGCTCCATTATAAAGTCATCGCGCTGATCGCGGCCGGTTACTTCTTCGACGTGATCGACCTCATCGTGCTGGGCTCGCTGATCCCGGACATGATCGCCACCAAGTTCGGCACCGGCCCGGAGCTCGCCATCGTCGGCAGCGCCACGGTGTTCGGCATGTTCATCGGCGCGGCTGGGCAGGGTGAGTTCTCCGACCGCTGGGGCCGCAAGACGGTCTACCAGTTCAATCTTCTACTGTTTGGCGTGTTTACGATCCTCGGCGCGATGGCGCCGAGCGTGTTCTGGCTGGTGGTCTGCCGCTTCATCGCCGGACTTGGGCTCGGCGGCGAGCAGCCGCTCGCCTTCGCCTATGCCGGCGAATATTCGCCCTCGCGCATTCGCGGCCGCATCCTCGCTGTCGTGCACTTCATCGGCGGCGCCTGCGTGTGGCCGATCGCCTCGCTGTTCACCCTCTACTTCCGCGACATTATCGGCTGGCGCGGTGTGTGGGTCGTGATCGGCATCGGCGCGCTGATCGTGTGGCTGTTCCGCTTCACGCTGCCGGAATCGCCGCGTTATTTGGCGACCCACGGCCGCGGCAAGGAGGCGCTCGATATCCTAGCGCGTCTCGGCCTATCGGGCCCGAGCGGCACGTTGACGACTGATGCCGCGAGCGACACCAAATCCGATCCGTTCGCGCTGGTCTTCACGATGTTTCCGAAGCGGGTAGTCGCCGGCATGATCTGCTTCTCGGCATTCTTCGGCGTCGCGATCGGTCTCGGCACCTGGCTACCGAACATCATGACGGCGAAGGGCTTCACCATCACCAAGTCGCTCACTTACACCTTCGGCATGACGCTGGCGGTGCCGTGCGCGAGCTTGTTCATGATGTACGCCCTCGACAAATTCGGCCGCAAGATTACCTCGGTGTGCGCCTTCGTGTGCGCCGGTTTGATGGCGATCGTGTTCGCCAACGCCGGCAGCGATACGCAGCTGCTGGTCGCGGGCTTCATCATGATCTTCTTCGTGCAGGTCGCCGGTAACTCGATGCAGATCTTTGCCTCGGAAGTGTTCCCGACCAACGCCCGCGCCTCCGGCTTCGGCTGGGCGGCGGGCGTCGGACGTCTGGCGACGGCTTTCATCGTGCCACTGATCCTCTGGATCCAGACCAATTACGGGCTCAACACCGTGTTCATCTGCCTTGCGATCGTGCTCGTGATCGCTGCGTTTGGCGTGACGCAGATGGGCCCCGAAGCGAAGCAGAAGGGCCTCGACGAGATCGCGCCGCCGACTGGCTGACGCGGCGTCCGACTTGACGATCCGGGGCCCGGTTCGGCATCACGCCGGCCGGGCCCCGGCAATTCCAGGACGAATGTGAGTTGCGAGTGCGATGACCTATCCCGGCGCCGCCGCGAACAACGTCCGCTTCCTGTCGCGCTGCGACCAGGGCGGCAAACCGGATGGCGTTCAGGTCATCGTCCACAACGGCTATGCCTTCATCGGCCACATGTTCTCCGACGGCTTTTCCGTCGTCGATGTGCGCGACCCATTGAAGCCGAACACGGTAGCCTTCGTCGCGGCGCCCAAAGATACACGCTCGCACCATCTGCAAGTCCACGGTGACATTCTCCTCGCCGTCAATGGTCCGAATATCTGGGCGATGCAGCAATACGCGACCCAGACCGACTATTACGCCAAGTCGCTCGCCGACAGCGTGCAGATCGCGCAGCCGTTCGGTGCCGGCATCCGCGCGTTCAACATTTCGAAACCGGACAAGCCGCGCGAGCTCGGCTTCCTCAATACCGGCGGGCTCGGCGCGCACCGCATCTGGTGGGCCGGCGGTCGCTACGCCTATGTCTCAGTGCATTTCGATGGCTTCATCGATCACATCCTGGCGGTGGTCGATGTGTCGGACCCGGCCAACATGAAGCTCGGCGGCAAATGGTGGCTGCCGGGCATGCACCGCGCGGGCGGCGAGACGCCGCCCGCTTCATTCGGCAAGCGCGCGGCGCTCCATCATCTCATCAGCGCCGGCAACATCGGTTACGCCGCGTGGCGCGATGGGGGCTATACCGTGCACGATCTCAGCGACCCGGCCTATCCGAAATTGCTGAGCCACCGCAATAATCATCCGCCGTTCGGCGGCGGCGCCCACACGCCACTACCGCTGCCGGGCAAGAAGCTGTTGGTGCTGGCCGACGAAGCGACCACGTCGAATTGCGCCAACGGCCTCGCCTATACGTGGGTCATCGACGTGCGCGAGCCGTCAAATCCCGTGTCGATTGCGACTTTGCCGACGCCCACCGAAGAGGACTATTGCAAGAAGGGCGCGAAGTTCGGTCCGCACAACCTGCACGAAAACCGTCCCGGCTCGTTCCAGGGCGAAGACCTGATCTTCGCCACCTATCACAACGCGGGGCTGCGCATTTACGACCTGCGCAACGCCTTCGCGCCGAAGCAGATCGGTTACTTCGTGCCGCCGGCGCCGGAGAAGATCGTCGACCAGCGCCCCAATCCGGCGAAAGTGATCCAGTCCTGCGACGTGTTCGTCGACAAAAACGGGGTGATGTATCTCACTGACACCAATGCCGGGCTCTACATTCTTCAGTACGAAGGTAAGTGATGCCGAAGAAATTTGGACGACTCGCGCTCCACACTTGGACGATCGACACCACGCCGCTCGCCACCGCGCTCGATGCGGCCAAGCAGGGCGGCTTCGACGCCGTCGAATTGCGCCGCATCGACTTCAAGCGTTGCTTCGACGCCGGCATGACCAACGCGCAGGTGCTCGACCTCATCAAGAAAGCGGCTATCCCGGTCGGCGTGCTTGGCGTCGAATATGGCTGGCTGTTTGCGACCGGCGCCGAGAGTGAGCGGCTGTTCGGCGTGTTCCGTGAGTCTTGCGAGAACGCGGTAGCACTCGGCTGTCACACCCTGATGAGCGCGCCGGGCCAGGTTGAAGGCCCGATCTCGGAATCGATCAAGTTCTTGCGCCGCGCCGGCGACATCGCGAAAGAATACAAGTTGAAGCTCGCGATCGAGTTCAATTCGCAACACCCAGTACTCAATTCGCTGAAAGTCCTGACCGAACTGATTGAAGGCGCGAACCACCCAAACTGTGGCTATCTGATCGACGCCTATCACTTCACCCGAAGCGGTGCCGGCGGCCGTGGCTTTGCGAGCGTACCAGCCGATAAGATCTGGTGCTTCCAGTATTCCGACGTCTCGCCCAATCCGGTGACTGGCGTGCGCCGTCCGACCGATCGCCTCGCGCCCGGCAAAGGCATCGTCAAATGGCGCGAAATGCTCGGGCTGCTCGCCGAGAAGGGCTACACCGGCTATCTGAGCTACGAGGCGCCGAACCCCGAGTTCTGGGCGCGCTCACCCTATGACGTCGCCAAAGAAGGCGTCGAATCGACCTGCAAACTGCTGAAAGATTCAGTTCCCTCTTACGTTGCCTGATGCAGGATCCCCGAAAAGTGGATACCCGTTTTCAGATAAGGATCGTACGCAAATAAAAGGTGCCGCATGGCAGAAGACCTCCCGACATTCCTCGGCCTCAACGACAAAACCATCACCGACATTCCGAAGACGGTCGAGAAGCAGCGCTATATGACGAGCGTCGCGCCGAAGGCCGTCAATCCTGGCAAATGGGTCGAGATGCCCCGCATGCCGATCCCGACCGGCGAGCACGCCGTCATCGAGAGCAGCGGCAAGATCTATTCGATCGCCGGCTACGCCAAGCACCGCGTCGATGGCAACTTCACGCAGGTCTACGACCCCACGGCGAAGAGCTGGTCGCTCAAGGCGGAGTTTCCTCACCGCTGCAATCACGTCGCCGGCGCCGCGATCGGCACGAAAATCTACACCTTCGGCGGCTTCGTCGAACAGAACCGCTGCCCGCATTCCAAATGCTTCGTCTATGATACCGCGACCGATCAATGGACCTCGATCGCGCCTTTGTCGCGGCCGCGCGGCGCGATCTCGGCGATCGTGCTTGACGGCAAGATCCATCTGCTCGGCGGTCGCGACGTGCGCTCGGTCGAATGGCATGAGGTTTACGATCCCGCGACCGATAAATACTCCGATCGCGCCGCGATGCGCGGCTCGACTGGAACGCAGCCATTCGTCGGTCATCGCGACCACATGGGCGTCGCCGTGGTCGACGGCAAAATCCACGCTATCGCCGGCCGCATGGACAGCTACGACTTCAACACCTCGCTCAACGCGGTCTACGATCCCAAGGCGGATTCATGGTCGTTCCGCGCGCCGCTGCCGACCGCGCGCTCGGGCCCGTCCTGCGCCTATATCGGCGGCAAGATCGTGGTGTTCGGCGGCGAGGCGACCGGCAAGGTATTCGGCACCAACGAGATCTACGATCCCAAGACCGACACTTGGGAAGCCGGAACTTCGATGGCGGTTCCACGCCACGGCTTGCATGGCTCGACCTGCGCGGTGATCGGGAACATGATGCATGTACCCGGCGGCGGACCGGTGCCTGGCGGCCAGGTGCAGGGCGCCTATCACGACGCCTTTACGTTCGGATAGACGGAGGTCAGCGATGGCGCATTACGCAGGCAGTTGTCAGTGCGGCAATGTCAGGTTTGAGGCCGACACCGAGATCAAGGAAGTGATCTCGTGCAACTGCTCGCGTTGCTCGCGGCTTGGCTCGCTTTTGGCCGCCGTACCGCGCGTCAAGTTCAAGATCGTCTCGGACAAGGGTGCGACCATCTACAAATTCAACAAGCACGTCATCGATCACGTGTTTTGCTCGACCTGCGGCATTCAACCTTATGCCACCGGTAAGGGCCCGGGCGGCGTCGAGATGGCGATGATCAATGTGCGCTGCGTCGAAGGTGTCGATCCTGAGAGCTTCAAGGTGATGAAATTCGACGGACGGAGCATGTAGCCGGCTCCAAAAAACCATAAGGGGCGCACCGTCGTGCGCCCCTTACAAGCTCTCGGATCCAACTGCTGACGCGGAAAGCCGTGAGGCCGCCTGCCGCCAGTACTCAGTTACTGAGAGCCAGAGCCTGATCTTGTCGAGGCGTAAGCCACGGTTGCCCGCGCTCTGCGCTCCGGCCGTCTTGGCCATGGCGACCATCTCTCTCCGGTGTGACCCGAACATCGATGATCTTGAAATGAACACTACGCTCGCGTGAGCGGCGAGCAAGCGGCGATTTTCGCGCGCTGTTAAGTCCGGGGACAAATTGCGGCGCTGCGCGGAAGGCGGGCTTCATCCACCTTCTCCCGAGGAGCCGCGATAGCGGACGAGGTGGCCCCAGCGGGCCTGGTTCGAGACGCGCCCGTGGCGCGCGCTCCTCAGCCAACCCCCATTGATTTGCGCGGCGAAAGCGCCGGATAATTCCCCGGCGAGAGACCAATTCAAACAAAGAATCTCATTGGGAGGATGGAAATGGCTCGTCGTCGCTTCAATCGTCGTCAAGTCCTGGCGGGTACGACTGCGCTTGCGGGCGTGGCGGCTTTTCCGATGCCCTCAATCGCGCAGAGCGCGCCGATCAAAATTGGCATTCTGACCGTTAAGACTGGTCCGCTGGCCGCTGGTGGCATCCACTGCGAGGAAGGCATCACCACCTTCCTGCGAGATCGTGACAACACGCTCGCCGGCCGCAAAATCGAGATGGTGGTCGCCGACTCCGGCGGCAATCCGGCCGGCGCCAAGACCAAGGCGGTCGAGCTGGTCGAACGCGAGAAGGTCTCGATGATCATGGGGCCGTTCGCTGCTTTCGAGCATCTTGCTATCGTCGATTACCTTGCACAGAACAAGATGCCCACCTTCGGCTATGCGGGCGCCGAGGATATTACCCAGCGCAAGGCTAATCCCTATGTCGTGCGCACCTCGAACTCGGCAGGCCAGTGCGGCTATCCGGCCGGCGATTACGCGGCGAACGAGCTCAAAGCCAAGACCGCCATCACCCTCGCCGACGATTTCGCGTTCGGCTACGAGCAGGTCGGCGGCTTCCAGCGCGCTTTCGAGGATGGCGGCGGCAAGATCGTCAAGAAGCTGTGGTCGCCACTGGCGACGCCGGACTACACGCCATTCATCTCGCAGATCGAGAATTGCGACGTCATTTTTTGCGGGCTCACCGGCGCCAATCCGTTGCGCTTCATGAAGCAGTTGCGCGAACTCGGCGTGAAGCAGCCGCTGATCGGCGGCTCGACCATGGCGGACGACACCATCATGCGCGGCTTTGGCGAGGAAGCGGTCGGCATGATGAGCTCGATCCCATACTCGCTCGACATCGACACGCCGGAGAACAAAAACTTCCTCGCGGCGATCCGCAAGCTCTACGGCAATGACGTCGCGATCGGTCTCTACTCGGCGGCCTTCTACGTCAACGGCATGATCCTCGAAGCGGCATTGAAGGCGACCGGCGGCAAGATCGAGGACTCCGACGCCTTTATCAAGGCCGTTAAGGAGGTCAAGCTCGACAAAACATGCCGCGGCCCGATCTCGTTCGACGAAAAGGGCAACGTGATCGTCAACCACTATATCCGCCGAGCCGAAAAGGGCGTCGACGGCAAGATGGTCAACAAGATCGTGAAGGTCTATCCGAACGTCTCGCAGTTCTGGACCTACAATCACGAGGAATTTCTCAAGAACCCCGTGTATTCGCGCGATTACCCGCCGATGAAGTCGTAACGCCGCGATCGTTCGTTGATCGAGAAGGCCGGACCCGCCTAGGCTCGCTGGTCCGGCCTTCGTTTTGGGGAAGCACGCCGCGTCATGAATCAAATGATGATCCTGGCGGTGAACAGTGTGGCGCTTGCCGGCCTGCTGGTTCTGTCGTCGGCCGGTTTCTCGCTGATCTTCGGCCTGATGCGCATCCCCAATCTGGTGCACGGCTCCCTGTTCATGCTCGGCGCTTACCTAAGTTCGACGCTGCTGTTGCGCCTGCAAGTTAATTTCTGGCTGGCCGCGATTCTGAGCGGGCTGGCGATTGCCGTCTTCGGCGGCGTGATCGAGCGCCTGCTGTTGCGGCGGCTCTCCGGCAACAGTCTGGCACAGGTGCTGGTCACCCTCGGCATCGCTTTCATGATCGCCGACTTCTGCCTGATGGTGTGGACCGGCGACCCGATCACACTGTCGACGCCCAAGCCGTTTACCGGCGCGGTACGTGTCGCCGGTATCTTCTTTCCGCTTTACCGCCTTGCCGTGATTTTGATCGCCTGCGTCATCGCCGCGATCCTGTGGCTGATGCTGGAGCGCACGCGGCTCGGCGCCATGATCCGCGCCAGCGTCGACGATCCGGAGATGGCGCGCGTCGTCGGCATCCGCGTCTCGACCTTGTTCACGGTGGTCTATTGCCTCGGCGCTGCGCTCGCCGGATTTGCCGGTGTGATCGGCGCGCCGATCCTCTCGATCTATCCCGGCCTCGATTTCGACATGCTGCCGCTCGCTTTGGTCGTCGTCATTCTCGGCGGCTCCGGCAGCCTGCTCGGGTCCTTCGTCGGCAGCTTCGTGATCGGCTTTCTCTACAATTACGGGCAGGCGCTGGTGCCGGAATTGTCCTACTTCGTGCTGTTCCTACCGATGGTGCTGATGCTGCTGGTGCGCCCGCAGGGCCTGTTCGGGCGATTCGTGCCATGACGGGGAAGGGCGCAGCAGCGCGGTCTGTCGCCATCGTGGTAGCGCTCTTCGCGCTCGCCTCGCTGCCTTATTGGGTGCCGGGCACCTACTATATCAATATCGGCAGCCAGATTCTGTTTTATGCAATCTTCGCGCTCGCGGTCGATATTCTGCTCGGGCTCGGCGGGCTAGTGTCGCTCGGGCAAGCGGGGTTGCTCGGCGTCGCCTCCTACGCGGTCGCGGTGACGCTCGCCGCGGGCTGGGGCCATGCCGCGGCGATCGTGGTCGCTATCGTCGTGACGCTCGGCGCGATGGCGGTTTATGCGGTCGTGGCGCTGCGCGCGACCGGCATCGGCTTTCTGATGATCACGCTGGCGCTGGGGCAGATCCTGTGGGGGTTAGCTTATCGCTGGATTAGCGTCACTAACGGCGACAACGGTCTCAATATCGATGGGCGTCCGTTCGGCCAGCTGCTGACCTCGGCGACCGGCTTCTACTATGCGACGTTCGTCTTGTTTCTGATCGCGCTCGCTCTGGTGGTCGTCTTCGTGCGCTCGCCGTTCGGCGCGGCGTTGCGCGGCACGCGTGATCAGCCGCGCCGCATGAACGCGCTCGGCTTCAATGTCTGGCTGATTCGCTTCTGCGCCTGCCTGTTCTCCGGGCTGCTCACGGCGATCGCCGGTATCCTGTTCGTTTACTACAACCAGTTCATCAGCCCGCAGGCGCTGGCGCTGACCGCATCGGCCGAGGTCGTGCTGATGGTGATTTCGGGCGGCGCGTCGACGCTGCTCGGGCCGATCGTTGGTGCCGCGCTGGTCGTCATCATCAAGAACGTCGCCAGTGCCTACATCGCGCGCTGGAATTTCCTGCTCGGCGCGATTTTCGTCGCA
>JAFAQJ010000347.1 GCA_019246455.1 Pseudolabrys sp. | reverse complement strand
CACGACATCCATGCCGACGCCACGGCCGGAGATGCTGGTGACCTGCGCGGCGGTCGAGAAGCCTGGCGCAAAGATAAATTTGTGAATCTGGGCTTCGGACAGCTTTTCGATGTCCGCTTCCGATGCAAGGCCCTGCGTGATGGCCTTCGCCTTGATGCGTTCGGTATTGAGGCCACGGCCGTCGTCGGCGATCTCGATGACGATCTGTCCACCCTCATGATAGGCCGACAGGCGAATGCGGCCGCGCTCCGGCTTGCCCGCCACGCGGCGTTCGGCCGGCGTTTCAAGTCCGTGGTCTGCCGAATTGCGCACCATATGGGTCAGCGGGTCTTTGATGAGATCGAGCACTTGGCGATCGAGCTCGGTCTCCGCGCCTTGCAATTCGAGGTCGATCTGCTTGCCAAGCTCGTTCGAAAGGTCACGCACGATCCGCGGCAGCTTTTGCCACGCATTGCCGATCGGCTGCATGCGCGTCTTCATCACGCCTTCTTGTAACTCGGCGGTGACGTTCGAGAGACGCTGCAGCGGCACCTTGAATTCCGAGTCATCATGGCGACGCCCGATATCGAGCAGCTGGTTACGGGTCAGCACGAGCTCGGAAACCATCGTCATCAGATGCTCGAGCGTGTCGACCGTCACACGGATCGACTGGCTCGCCGATTTGACGGCGTCTTCTTCACCGTTCTTTTCGAGTGCGTCCGCTTTGGTCTTCGCTGGCGGCTCGGCTTTTGTCGCTCGAAACGCTTTCTCGAGCTCATCGAGCGAAACCTCGCCCGGGCGCAGCGGGCGCTCAAGCACCTGCGGTGTCAGAGTCCCGACCGTAACCTGCGGCGGCGCGTCAGAAGTAAGGGATCTGGCGATATCTGAAAGGTCGTTGATGAGATCGGCGTCGTCGCCGTCCGGTTCGCGTTGCTCGCGATCGATTGATCCGAGAATGAGCTTGATGCGATCAATGGTTCCCAGGATGATCGTGACGGCTTCCGTAGAGACGGGCATACCGTCGCGGAATTTTCCCATCACCGTTTCGGCCGCGTGCGCGAGCTTTTCGAGGCGCGGCAGCCCGAGAAATCCGCACGTACCTTTGATCGTGTGCACGAGACGGAAAATGTTGTCGAGAATCTTGGCGTTGTTCGGATCCTGCTCAAACCGGACGAGCTCGACGTCGACAACGTCGAGACTCTCGTTTGTCTCGGTCACGAATTCGCGGAGCAGATCATCCATGGAAAAGTGCTTTCAAGACCGCGCGTTACGCGCGGCCGTCGCCTCTTTGGGAAGCACAGGCAGTCTGTCGGTGAAGGGTTTAATTTTGGTTGCGGAAGGCGTCTGAATCCGCCCTCTTTAACCGATCGTTAACCGCCAAAATCTCGGCAAACTGCGGCTTCGCCGCGGTCAGCGGGCGGCGACGACCGCCTTATCGCCTTCCATTGTCATCGAGACCGACAGTCCGCAGGCCTTGGCTAGCAGGCCCGTGTAAAACGGTTGGATTTTATGGGCATCGATCGCTTCTTCGCCCGGCTGGCCCGACAGCAGCGGGACGAGAGCGGCGGGAATCTTGGCGTTCGTGCCGCTCGCCGCGATCTTGAAGCCCATGGTCTCGCCTGCACCAATCGGATCGACGGTCAGGATGCCGCCACGCGGGATCGCCTGCGCGGCAACGATGGCCATGTTGAGCAGGAGCTTCACGCGGTTCTTCTGCAACAGCGAACGTGGGATAGTCCAGACCAGCTTGGTCTTGTCGTCTTCAAAGAACCCCCGCGAGATCGTCTCGGCATCGCCCGTGTCCAATTGTGCGCCCGCCGAGCCAGCGGCCCCGAAAGCAATGCGGCAAAACTGCAATTTTGCCGAGGCGGTGCGCGAGCTTTTGGCGATTAGCTCGAGGGCGAACTGCTTGGTCGCCTCATCCTTTTCTTCGGCCAGAACCTCCAACCCGTTCACAATCGCGCCGACCGGACTGATCAGATCGTGACAAACGCGCGAGCAAAGCAGTGCGGCGAGGTCGAGACCTTCAGGAGCGGCGGCGGGCATTGCAGGATCTCCGGTGGCGGTCAACAGTGGTGGCCGGACAAACGAATCACTGATGATGAACGCGCTGGCCGCCTGATACACCGCGCCAGCCCAACCGCCAAGGTTGCAGCGAGGATCGCAGCGGCAGGAGTTCGCGTGAAGGGTGACGACGAGATTACTGCGGCAGCGGCCTCCCGAATCATCGAGGGTCTGACGGGCATCGTGGCACGGGCCGCGGCGGCCACCTTGTCGACACCGTTTTCGGACGTGGCGACGCGAATCAAAACGGATCTCACACCGATTACAGCTGCCGACGATTCCTCTGAAGCCGTCATTCTGGAAGGGTTGTCGAAATTGCTACCGGACGTTCCCGTTGTTTCCGAAGAAAGCGTGTTGCGCTCATTTGCTTCACCACTTCCCCGCAGCTTCCTGATCGTCGACCCGTTGGACGGCACGCGCGAATTTCTCGCTGGCCGCGATGAGTTCACCGTGAATGTGGCGATCATCAGCGACGGCAGTCCCGTCGTCGGCATCATCGCAGCGCCGGCGCAAGGCATGCTGTGGCGCGGCGTTGTCGGCCAAGGCGCGGAGCGTTTGAAGCTTCGTCTGAGCGGCAGCGAGGCAAAAGCGGAGAAACCCGTGGCGATTCAAACTCGCAAGGCGACGGAGCGCCTTACGGTCGTGACCTCACGGAGCCACCTCGACGAGCACACGGAAGATTTTGTAGCGCGATTACCTGTCGTGAAGCGTTATCTTTGCGGCTCGGCCGTGAAATTCTGCCAACTCGCGCAAGGCGATGCAGATGTTTATCCGCGGCTTTCGCCGACGTGCGAATGGGACATAGCAGCTGGCCAGGCCATCGTGACCGCAGCAGGCGGCGTGGTCGCTTCAGCGCACGGCGATGCCCTCATATTCGGCGGTTGGAATAAAAAATTCCGGGTCTCGGATTTCCTGGCATGGGGCGATCCGAAGGCGGCCGCCGCTTTCATCTGACGATTACGGCAACGTGCGCTGAACCGTGGGCCATTTACGTTCGGCGGCCTCGATGAAAGGGATTGGATCGGCAACAAACGCGGCTCGCGCTTTTGCATCGTAGAACAGATAAAGCCGCTCGCCCGAAACCAGCCAAATTTGTGGATGTCCTGGCACCGATGTGCCTCGCGCGACGGCAACCGGGTCATATCCACCAAATCTTGGTGCGTAGACGTCGGGCCGTTCGGCAAACGCCGCACGGTTGCCTTCGCTGCGAAACCGCCAAGTCACGCCCTGGCTATTGTACTCCCATTCCGGATAACCGATTTTTGCGGTGGAGTCGGTGAAATAGGCCACCGGGTCGAAGCCGCTGATCGCCAAGCCGCTTTGCTGGCCGATCGCGACCGGTTCGGCCCCAGCAAATCTCCCTGTCAGGACCAGCACGATGCCGGCGATCCAGGCCTTTCGTCGTAGCCGCGCTAAGGTCATAGTTCCGGGCGAGCGTTGATCGATTCGAACGGTTCGCTGTCACATTAGGGCCATGCGCGTGAGCAACCGGTTAAACGGGTTCAATCTCTTTGTCAGGGAGAGCACGATGCGCGCGCTGCTGCGCCTTGTTATTGCTGCCTTCATTTCGGTTGCGGGCATTCAATTTGCTGCGGCTCAAAATCCGGAGCCGCAACAGCAATCAGTACCGGCGGAAGGCCGTGGCGGCACATATTCGGGCGGCGAAATTATAGGAGCAGGTCACAAATTCTTCGGCTCCGTGTCACGTGGCCTTGCTGAGGTCGTCGAAACGGCCATCAGCCGCTGGGGTCAGCCCAACGGCTACATTCTGGGTCAGGAAGGCAGCGGCGCGATCGTTGTCGGCCTGCGCTACGGTGATGGCACGCTTTACACGAAGAACGCCGGCGACCGCCGTGTTTTCTGGGAGGGTCCCTCCGTCGGATTCGATTGGGGCGGCGAAGGCGCGCGCACGATGATGCTCGTCTATAACTTGCCGGCGACAGAAGCGATCTATAAGCGCTTCGTCGGGATCGATGGGTCTGCCTATTTCGTCGGCGGTTTCGGCATGACGGCGCTGACCATCGACAACATCGTTGTGGTGCCGATCCGCTCAGGAGTTGGCTTACGCCTCGGCGCTAACATCGGTTATCTTAAATTCACGCCGCGCCCGACGTGGAACCCGTTCTGAGCCGCAACGGACCTCTTTTCCGCGCCAAGGTTTAGGTTAATCGGCGTTAACGCTGGTAGAGCGAACGCACCCATGTCATTGTAGGCGCACATTTCCTCAAGTTGTCTGGTGTCTGGAGGCGCGCTTCATGATTGAACCGATCATGTATTTCGGGATCGGCTTCCTTGTTGCGGCGCTTATCGGCCTCGTCATCGTCCCGCTCGTTCACAATCGCGCAGTCCGTCTTACGATGCGCCGGCTCGAAGCGGCGACGCCGCTCTCGATGGCGGAAATTCAGGCTGACAAGGATCAGCTGCGCGCCGAATTCGCCATGTCGACGCGGCGTCTCGAAATGAGCGTCGAGCAGCTCAAGAACAAGACGACGAGCCAACTCGCCGAGCTCGGCAAGAAAAGCGACGCCATCAATCGTCTCAAGGCCGAGCTAGGCGAAAAGACTGCGACCATTTTTGCGCTCGAAGCGCGCGACAAGGCGCTCCGCGACCAGTTGCGCGCCAGCGAAGAAGAGTTTTCAGTCAAAACTGCAAACGTACACGATGCCGAACGCGCGCTCGCGGACAAGCAAAGCGAACTCGCCAAGCTTCTGAGCGAGCTCGATGACCGTTCCGTGCTCGCCGACAGCCAGAAGGTCGAGATTGTCGCCCTTAAGACCCAAGTGGAAGCTCTCAAAGAGCGCCTCAGCGACGCAGCGAATGAAGTCAAAGCGACCGAAGACCGCGTGGCCCTTGAACGCGTGGAGCTTAAGGAGGCTACCCGCGAGCTGACGGACGAGCGCGGCCGCGTCGAGAACCTTGGCCGCCGTGTCGCCGAGCTCGAGCAACAGTTGGTTGCTCAAAGCACCGAGGCGGAGATTCTCGGCCGCCGCGCTCAGGATCTTGAAAGCCGCCTCACCGAGCAGACCCGCACCCTCACCCAGAGCGAATTCGCGATGGGGCAGCTGCGCGAACAGCTCGATACGGCGCGCAAAACGGAAGCCGACCTGCGTGCGACCATCGCCGAGCTTGACGGCCGCACGAAGTCGGCGACGGCCGAACTCAAGGCGGAGAAGACGCAACTCCAGGCTGAATTGGACCGCACGAAAGATGATCGCGACCGTCTCTCCCGCGATCTCACTAATTTCAAGCGCGAAGCGGAACAGACTTGGTCATCCGAACGCATCGAGAATGCGCTGCTGCGCGAACGTATCAACGACGTGGCCGCCGAAGTTGCGCGCTTGGCATCAGCGCTCGAAGGCCCGAATTCGCCGATCGACGCGATCCTCGCGACCGAAGCCGCGCGCGATAAGGCTGCAGGCACGCCGATGGCTACTGCCGGAGACGTCCCGGAAGGCGCTGGTGGCAATCTTGCGGATCGTATCCGCGCCCTGCAATCGCAGGCCTCCCGCGCGCGTGGCGAGGATCCGAAGGTCAACTAAGGACGAACGTCGGTCTCTTGCTTGACACTCGGCCACCACCGCTCTTTATATCGCTCGCCGCCGCAGACAACTCGACGTTTCGGACGGGCGCTTAGCTCAGCGGGAGAGCGTTCCCTTCACACGGGAGAGGTCGTAGGTTCAATCCCTACAGCGCCCACCATTCGGCGGCCGATGGCTCCGCGCAGATTTCGGGGACCAAGCTCGGAGTAGCAAAAGGGGACCGGCTTATACCGGTCCCCCAAATGTTTTTCGGTGGGTTTGCATGTTCTCTTGACCGACGGTCATCTCGGCACGCGAGAGCATGACGGCACCGATGGAAGTCTCTGCACCTTTGACCAACCGTTGCAGGAGCGACTACCAGCAGAAAAACTCGGATGAGGTGGCGCGAGTTCCCGACCTTGAGGTGATCACGACCACTTGTTCCAACAGATGGAGAAATCACGGCTTTAAGCACGTTTCCTTTTTGTCATGTTGTCTGCAAACCCCGTCCTCCGAACTATCGTGAGATTCATGCTGGCGGTATTGATCGTCATTCCCGCCTTAGTCATTGCCGTGCATGGCGCGCTGCGCTTTGCAAAAGCTAACCCGCGACTGGCGCAACAAGCGGGCGTCAAACGCCTCGTAATCGAGGACAATTTTCCGGCGCAAGGCCCAGAATACCCAAGTACTTGAAATTGGTTGTTGAGAAGAGTTGGACGGCTCGATTTCAGCCGCTACCATCTCGCTGGGACAAAAAAGAGGGCAGCCATGTTTGAGGCTGCCTTTGACACCGTGCCGATTTCTTGTGACGCGCCACCCCTTTTGGCGATCAGACCACCTTGCTAGGTTTGGCCCGTAACAGGGGAGGAATGCCATGAAAACTCAGTATGTCGTAGCGTTGGCAGTTGCCACCGGTTTTGGGATTGGTGCTGTAGCGGTTCAAGGACTTCATGCTCAAGCCAAGCCGCCAGTCTACGTCATCGCAGAGATCGACGTGACGAACCAAGACGCTTTCGTGAAGGAGTATGCACCGCTTGCGCA
>JAFAQJ010000083.1 GCA_019246455.1 Pseudolabrys sp. | reverse complement strand
GCTGCCATACCTCGAGCGCGTCGTCATCGGCGGCTCCGCTTGCCCGCGCGCCATGACCAAGACCTTCCAGGAGAAATACGACGTTCAGGTTATCCATGCCTGGGGGATGACCGAAATGAGTCCGTTGGGCACGCTCGGCAGCCTGAAGCCGGAATACGCCGCGCTTCAAAGTGATGCCCGGCTCGACGTACAAATGAAGCAGGGTCACCCGCCATTCGGCGTCGAGATGAAGATCACCGACGATGCTGGCAAAGCCTTGCCGTGGGACGGCAAGACCTTTGGCCGCCTCAAGGTGCGCGGGCCCGCAGTCGCCAAGTCCTATTACAAAGGCGACGGCGGCAGCATTCTCGACAAAGAAGGCTTCTTCGACACCGGCGACGTCGCCACGATGGATCCCTACGGCTACATGCAGATCACCGACCGTTCGAAGGACGTCATCAAGTCGGGCGGCGAATGGATTTCCTCGATCGATCTCGAAAACCTCGCGGTCGGCCACCCGAAAGTGGCAGAGGCTGCCGTCATTGGCGTGCGCCACCCAAAATGGGACGAGCGGCCGCTTCTCGTCATCGTGCTCAAGAAAGGAGAGAGTGCGACCAAGGAAGAAATCCTCGGCTTCATGCAGGGCAAGATCGCCAAATGGTGGATGCCGGACGATGTGGCCTTTGTCGAACAAATCCCGCACACGGCGACCGGCAAGATTCTGAAAACCGAGCTGCGCAAACAGTTCAGCGCCTACACCTTGCCGACCATCCAGGCTGCCGAATAGTTGCCTCTGCGGGGCCGAGCCTATATCTGTCCGGCTCGATCAACCCCAGGCCCAAAACCTTTATAAGTCCCGATGTTGCGGCGTCCCTTTACCGAAGAGCCAGTGTCGCGGCTGGCGGCCTGGTCCGCCCGCTTCGGCTGGTTTGCGCTCGCCGTCGCTGCGCTTTCAGTTATCGTGGTCCGCTCCGGCTTTCTTGAGATTATCCCGTCGCTCGCGACTTTCGGCGCGGCTTTGGCGCTTGCTGTGCTCGCGATCCTGTGCGCGTGTGGCGCCGCGGTCACGATCTGGCGTCAGGGGCTTTCCGGCATCGGCCGCGCCGCGTTTGGTTTCTTCGTCGGCTGGGCACTGCTCGCTTATCCGATGTATCTCGGCTACCGAGCGACGCAGCTTCCCGCCATCGCCGACGTCACCACCAGCCCGGACAACCCGCCGCGCTTCGATGTGCTCGCGCGGCTGCGGCCCCGCGATGCGGTGAATTATCCGACCAGGAATGCCGCGCTCCAGCGCAAGGCCTATCCGAGCCTGACGCCGCTTCAGGTGCTGTCGCCGCCGAAGACCGCCTATGACGCCGCGGTTTCGATCGTCACCAAACGGCGCTGGGTGATCGTCGATGCCCGCCCGCCGGCTCCGCCCGCACGGCGCGAAGGCACGATCGAAGCCGTGGCGCGTTCGCCGATCATGGGGTTCCGTGACGACATCGCGATCCGCGTCAATCCGATCGGCAACGGGTCGCAGATCGACGTGCGCTCAGCCTCGCGGTTCGGCTATCACGACTTCGGCGCCAATGCCTCGCGCATCGTCGCGCTGCTCGACGACATCGACGAGGCGGCGAGCGCCGCCAAGCCGGAAAAATCCGAAGAACCGGAAAAGCCGAAACGTCCCGGCAAACCTCAGACCTCCAACCGGTAGACTCCGGCGATCGAGGGCTCGCCGTCGGTCGCGACGATACGGCGCGCAACGAGGTCTTCGAGATGCGCCAGCGTCGAAAGGCCGGCCGCCCCGGTCAACCGCGGATCGAGCCCGATATAGATCGCCCGCACCAGTGTCGGAATATCGGCCTCGCCTTTGGCGAGACGATGCAGGATCGATTGCTCGCGCGCCTTGCGATGCTCGATGTAATAATCGACGAAACGCGGCGCGTCGGGAATGGCTGGGCCGTGACCGGGAAAATACGTCGTTTCAGAACGGGCAGCGAGCTTGCGCAGCGACGCCATGTAATCGCTCATCGCGCCATCGGGCGGCGCGACAATCGATGTCGCCCATGCCATCACATGGTCACCCACGAACAGGATGTTCTGGCCGCGCACCGCGTAAGCCATGTGATTGGCGGTGTGGCCGGGCGTCGCCACCGCCTCGACTGCCCAGCCATCGCCGGTGACAACTTCACCATCCGGCAACGCCACATCGGGCTTGAAGTCATGATCGGCACTGGCGTCGAGCGGATTATGCTCGCCGATATGCAAAGAGCGCGCCGCGCGGTGCGGCCCTTGCGCATAAACCGTCGCGCCGGTCGCGTGCTTGACCGCCGGCACCGCTGGCGAATGATCGCGGTGCGTATGGGTGACGAAGATGTGGGTTACCGTCTCGCCGCGCACCGCATCGAGCAACGCGCCGATATGCTTATCGTCGGCGGGGCCCGGATCCACGATCGCAACTTTGCCGCGGCCGAGGATGTACGAGATCGTGCCCTTGAAGGTGAACGGACCGGAATTGCTAGCCATCACCCGGCGCACGCCCGGCATCGGCTCATCGACCGTGTCCGGTTGGAGGTCGAGCGTCTTGTTGAAAGGGATGTCTGGCGGAGAATTTTGGGTCATTTCGCAGGAGAAATGGGCCTTTTCGCCTTGCCACGTCAACTGCCGGATTAACCAATTCATCCGCCTGCCACGATTGCGCCGCGTCTCGCCCGCGAAAATGTCCGCCTCGGTTGGTCCTCTCTCGCCCGCGATTTGCATCACGCCACGGGAGGGGACGATGCGGTTTGTTGCGGCGCTCGCGTTCGGGGCACTGCTCTTTTCG
>JAFAQJ010000073.1 GCA_019246455.1 Pseudolabrys sp. | reverse complement strand
GCGAGCGAAGTAATGCCGCCGGTTTTCGGCTTGCCGCCGGCGATCCAGAAAATGTCGTTGAAGCTCGACAGCGCGCGCGCCGCGGAATCGGCGTTGGTCGCTTTCGAGTCGTTGACGAATAGAACATTCCCCTTGCGGCCGACCTCTTCCATGCGATGCGCAAGGCCGGGGAATGTCGTCAGACCCTTCTGAATCGCGGCAAGATCGATGCCGAGCGCGCGGGCGGCCGCGATCGCCGCGGCAGCGTTCTGCGCATTGTGTGCGCCGCGCAGCGAATTGATCCCAGCGAGCTGCGCAAGTTGGGTCGGCTTACCGTCCTTCGCTTCGACGATCCGCGTGCCCTCGACGAACAAACCGTCGCGCAATTTCGAAACGACAGAAATCCGCACCACGTGCTTGCCGGCCTGGGCGATGCGCTCGGCGGCGGCGCGGCCCCAATGGTCATCGACGCCGATCACCGCGGTGCCGCCCGGCCCCACTTTGGCTGGCAGCAGCGCCTTGATCGCGGCGTAGTTTTCCATCGTGCCGTGACGGTCGAGATGATCCTCCGACACATTGAGTGAAATGCCGACGGTGGCGTGCAGCGATGGCGCGAGATCGATCTGATAGGACGACACCTCAATCACGTAGACACGGTTGGCAGCGAACGATTCAAGTTCGAGGATCGGCGTGCCGATATTGCCGCCCATCTGCGCATCCTTGCCGGCCGAGCGCAGCAGATGCGCGATTAGAGCCGTGGTGGTCGATTTGCCGTTTGTGCCGGTGATGGCGACAAGCGGCGTTTTCGGTGCCGCCACGGCGCGTTCGAGGCAGAACAATTCGATGTCGCCAATCACCTCGACGTTGTGCTTGTGCGCGAGATCGACGGTCCAATGCGGCTTGGGGTGCGTGAGCGGCACGCCGGGCGCGAGAACCAGCGCGGCGAATTTCGTGAAATCTAGCTTGCGAAAATCGGCGGTATCGATGCCGTTCGCCTCGGCCTGGACCAGTCGGTTCGGATCGTCGTCGAACGCGATCACCTTGGCGCCGCCGGCGGTGAGCGCCTTGGCACTCACAAGGCCCGAGCCGCCGAGGCCGAACAGCGCGACCTGTTGCTCGGCGAAGATGTGGATCGGGATCATTGCCCAAGAATCATAGCAACTGGGTCAGCGCAGTTTGAGCGTGGCGAGTCCCGCCAGCGCCAGCACCACCGCCACGATCCAGAACCGGATCACGATCTGCGGCTCGGTCCAGCCGAGCTGCTCATAATGATGGTGGATCGGCGCCATCTTGAAGACGCGCTTGCCGGTCAACCTGAACGAGACGACCTGCACGATCACGGAGACAGCTTCGAGCACGAACAGCCCGCCAATCACCGCGAGCACGATTTCGTGCTTGGTCGCGACCGCGACCGAACCGAGCATGCCGCCGAGCGCGAGCGAGCCGGTATCCCCCATGAAGATCGAGGCGGGCGGCGCGTTGAACCACAGAAATCCAAGCCCGGCGCCGATCAGCGCGCCGCATAGCACTGCGAGTTCGCCGGTGCCCGCGACGTAACGGATCTGGAGATATTCGGCGAACACCGCGTTGCCGGCGAGATAAGCGATCAGCCCGAAGCTTGCCGCCGCGATCATCACTGGCACAATGGCAAGCCCGTCGAGTCCGTCCGTGAGGTTGACCGCGTTGCCGGCGCCGACAATCACCAGCGCACCGAAGATCACGAACGTCCAGCCAAGATTGATCGCGAGGTCCTTGAAGAAAGGAAACACCAGCGAGGTCGCCGCGGTGCCGCGGCCAAGACTGGCGAACGCCATACAGGCCGCGACCGCGACAATCGACTCAGCGATCAACCGCGTGCGGCCGGCAAAGCCCGAATGGCTCTGCTTCGTCACCTTGAGATAATCGTCGTAGAAACCAATCAGGCCGAAGCACAAAGTGACGCCGAGCACGATCCAGACATAAGGGTTGGCCGGGTTGGCCCACAGCAGTGTCGACACCAAGAGGCCCGACAAGATCATCAGGCCGCCCATCGTCGGCGTGCCTTTCTTGGTGACGAGATGCGAAGCCGGTCCGTCGCTGCGGATCGGCTGCCCTTTGCCCTGCTTCAGGCGCAAGAGGTCGATGATCGGCCCGCCGAACAGGAACACGAACACCAGCGCCGTGACGATCGCGCCGCCGGTGCGAAAGGTGATGTAACGGAAAACGTTGAAGGCCGAGAATTTGTCCGAAAGCTCGACCAGCCAATAGAACATGAAACCTCTACCTCAGCCGTGGGCGGCGTTCTGCATCGCCTGCCGGGGGAAGCGCCGCTCCAGCGCCTTGACAATTGGGCCCATTTTCGAGCCCAGCGAGCCCTTGACCATCACGGCGTCTCCGGCGCGGATCGCGTCGAGCACCACCGGTTCAAGCTCGGCCGCAGTCCCGGCATAGCCGCCCCTGCGACTGGAGGGAAGAGCCTCCCAGAGCGAGCGCATCTGCGGTCCACTGCAAAACACCAGATCGACCTTGGCGGTATCCAGAGGCCGCGCCAGCTCGCGATGTAAAGCCGAGCCGCGCTTGCCCAGTTCGAGCATATCGCCAAGTACGGCGATGTGGCGCCCGCGTGCGCCGATCGGCGCCTGGCCGAGCAACTCGATTGCGGCACGCATCGAGGCGGGATTGGCGTTGTAGCTCTCATCGATCAGCAACACCGTGCCGCCCGGCACGTTGAGCGTCAGCCGGGTGCCGCGACCCGCCGCCGGTTGAAGCTTGGCCAGAGCGAGCGCGGCCAGCGCGAGATCGGCGCCGGCGAGCGACGCCGCCGCTAACACCGCGAGCGAATTGAGCACCAAGTGCTTGCCGGGCGCCCCGAGCTTGTAGGTGACCTCGTGGCCGAGGATGTCGGCCTTCACGCAGGTGCAATCTTCGTGCAACACAAATTTCCGCAGCCGCGCGTCGGCGCGTCTGTGCTCGCCAAAGGTGACGACGTTTGCCGCCGCGCGCTTCGCGGCGCGGCGCAGTTGTTCGTATTGATCGATGTCACGATTGATGACGGCACTGCCGCCGCGCGTCAGTCCAGAGAAAATTTCGGCCTTGGCCCGCGCAATCTTTTGCAATGTGCCGAAATATTCCAGATGCACCGGCGCGATGGTGGTCACGATCGCGATATGCGGGCGCACCATCTTGGTGAGCGGGGTGATCTCGCCCGCATGGTTCATGCCGATCTCGAACACGGCAAAGCGCGCGCTTTCCGGGCAGCGCGCCAAAGTCAGCGGCACGCCCCAATGATTGTTGTAGGAGGCAACCGAGGCGTGCGTTTCGCCATCGGCCGACAGCGCCAGCCTCAGCGCCTCTTTAGTGGAGGTCTTGCCGACCGAGCCGGTCACGGCGATCACTTTGGCCTTCGAACGGGCGCGAGCCGCGCGGCCCAACTTGCACAGACCTTCGAGCACATCGGGAACGATGAGAAGCGGTGCGCCTTTGAATTGCCGGGCCTTGTCCTTGGCGACGACCGCTAGCCCCGCGCCTGCCTTCAGCGCACCGTTGACGAATTCATGGCCGTCGCGATGTTCGCCCACGATCGCGAAGAACGCGTTGCCTTTCTCGAGGTTGCGGCTATCGATCGACACGCCGTCGATCGATGCCGGCAGCACTCCTGATTTCGCCGCGCGCATGGTCTTCACCATCGCGTCGACCGTCCAAAGCGGCTTCATGCGGCGTGACCTTGCAGAGCCGCCGCGACGGTATCGTGATCGGAAAATGGCAAAACTTTATCGCCGACGATCTGCCCGCTTTCGTGCCCCTTTCCGGCGATGACGAGGACGTCGCCAGGCTTGAGGCCCGCGATTGCGGTGCGAATTGCCTGCGCGCGGTCGCCGACCTCAATCGCGCCCGGCGCCGCGGCGAGAATTTCGGCACGGATCGTCGCCGGATTTTCGCTGCGCGGATTGTCGTCGGTAACGATGACCTTGTCGGCCTTTTCGACCGCGATCTTGCCCATCAATGGCCGCTTGCCCTTGTCGCGATCGCCACCGCAGCCGAACACGACGGTCAGCCGCGCCTTGGCGTAAGGCCGCAACGCCTCGAGCGTCTTGGCGAGCGCATCGGGCTTGTGCGCGTAATCGACGAAGATCGGCACGCCATTCTTCTCCCCGACCAATTCGAGCCGGCCTTTAGCGCCGGTAAGCTTTTCAAGCGCTGTGAACACGGCTGAAGGCGCACCGCCGGTCGCGATCACGAGCCCCGCCGCGACGAGGGCATTCTCGACCTGGAAGCCGCCGACCAGCGGCAGCCGTACCGTGTAGTTCTTGCCGGCATGAGTCAGCGCGACGCGCTGCGCGAATCCTTCGACCGCGCCACCGGTGATTTTGATCACGTCACCGCCTTCGCCGACCGTCATGATCTTGAGGCCGCGCTTTTGAGCGGCCTCAACGACGCGATGCGCATAGCAGTTGTCGGCGCTGATCACCGCAGTGCCGCCCGGCACGATCAGCGTCTCGAATAGCCGCAGCATCGCCG
>JAFAQJ010000437.1 GCA_019246455.1 Pseudolabrys sp. | reverse complement strand
TGGGGCCATCAGATTCCGGCGTGGTATGGACCGGATAATAAAGTGTTCGTCGCGCTGACCGAAGCGGAGGCGCAAGCGGAAGCAAAAAAGCACTACGGCAAGGCAGCGGCGCTCAAGCGCGACGAAGACGTGCTCGACACTTGGTTCTCGTCGGCGCTGTGGCCGTTCTCGACTTTAGGCTGGCCGGACAAGACGCCGGAGCTTCAGAAATATTATCCGACCAACACGCTCGTCACCGGCTTCGACATCATCTTCTTCTGGGTCGCCCGCATGATGATGATGGGGCTTCACTTCATGAAGCAGATCCCTTTCCACGACGTCTACATTCATCGCCTGGTGCGAGATGCCTCGGGTGCCAAGATGTCGAAGTCGAAAGGCAATGTGGTCGATCCGCTTGGCATCATCGACCAATACGGCGCCGACGCCTTGCGCTTCACCTTGGCGCGTGGCGCGGCGCAGGGCCATGACATCCGCCTCGGCCCCCAGGATGTCGAGAATAACCGCAACTTTGCAACCAAGCTCTGGAATGCGTGCCGTTTTGCCGAAGTAAATGGCGCCGTTGGGGTGCCTGGTTTCGATCCGAAGTCGGGAAAAGAAACGCTCAATCGCTGGATCGCGCATGAGACGGCCAAAGCCGCGCGCGAGGTCACCGAGGCGATCGAGACCTACAAGTTTAACGACGCGGCCGCAGCGGCCTATCGTTTCGTCTGGAATATCTATTGCGACTGGTATCTCGAACTGGCGAAGCCGGTGCTGCTTGGTGCTGACGGTCCCGCCAAAACCGAAACCCGCGCGATGGTGTGCTGGGCGCGCGACGAAATCCTGAGAATCCTGCATCCGTTCATGCCGTTCATCACTGAGGAACTGTGGGGCGTGACCGCTCAACATGACGCGCTGCTCGCATTGTCATCATGGCCGCAGCTTGAAGGTTTGGCTGATGATAAAGCCGAAGCGGAGATCGGGTGGGTGATCGACCTCATTACGGCAATTCGATCGGTGAAGGCCGAGATGAATACCAACGCTGTCATCCCGCTGGTGCTCGCTGGGGTGTCGGCTGAGACCCAAGCGCGCGCCAATCGGTGGGACGATTTCATCAAGCGGCTTGCGCGGGTCTCGGAGATTTCGTCGGCCGCGGATGCGCCTCAAGGCTCGGTGCAATTGGTCGTGCGTGGTGAGGTCGCGGCGCTGCCGCTCAAGGGCGTGATCGACCTCGCCGCCGAGCGCGCACGGCTCGACAAGGAAAAAAGGAAGGCGGAAGCCGACATCGCGCGCTCGGATGCCAAGCTCGCGAACGAGAAGTTCGTCGCGAACGCGGCGGAAGAAGTCGTCGAAGAGGAGCGCGGGAAGCGCGAGGAGGCGGTCGGGCGTAAGACGAAGTTCGAGGAGGCGCTCAAACGCCTCGAAGGCGTCTGAGGCGAGTCATCTCGAACGGCTTGCTGAGAAACGGCGAGCCCTTGAGCCCATAGCGCCACGGGTGGTTGACGGCCTTAGTGATCCCGATGCGTTTGCCAGCGGCGATGTCGACTGTGCCGGCGCGCTGCCACAGGGCAAAAGGCGGCCTATCGATCCGCAGACCGTTGTCCTCACCCGTGATGCCAAGCGCTTCGCACAATTTTCCCGGCCCCGAACACAACGCGCGGATGTCGTCGAGCTCGCGCCGCCGGCGCATGGTGGCAATGCCGGCCGTCGGCATTAAGGCCCGGACCAAAACGGCGCTGGCGCTCCCGGCCGCCTCGCACACGAAGTTCACGCACCAGTGGATGCCGTACGATCGGTAGACGTATACGCGCCCCGGTGGGCCGAACATCACGGCGTTGCGGTCGGTCATGCCGCCATAGGAATGCGCCGCGGGATCGGTGTGGTGGTAGGCCTCGACCTCGACGATCACCCCCCCGGTTCCATCGACCATCAAGGTCGCCCCGACCAGGTCCGGGGCGACTTCATGGACCGACCGATCGAAGAATGACGGCCCGAGTTTTTTTGGAATGGGCATGGATGCTGGGAAAATCGATGTGGCTTGGCGGCAACAGCCTTGGAACATTTGGAAAGTGGGGCCCCATGATCTCTGCGGCGCCGCTATTTGGCCATACCCTTTGCCGACATCGGGGGCCTCGCAAGCCGTTGCGGGGCTTCCCGTTTTGTTTCGTGGAACCGGCGCTTGAAGAGCCGGCCAAGGACCAAGGAAACGCCTGAAACGGCCAATGCGACGGGGCGGGGGCCCGAACGAGTTTATGGACGCCAAGACCAGTTTGAAGTCGAAACTGCCCAGCCGCCACGTAACGGAAGGGCCAGCGCGGGCGCCCCACCGCTCGTATTACTACGCGATGGGTCTGACCAAACAGCAGATCCACCAGCCGTTTGTGGGCGTCGCGAGTTGCTGGAACGAGGCCGCCCCCTGCAACATCTCCCTGATGCGCCAGGCTCAGGCCGTCAAGAAGGGCGTGGCGTCGGCCGGTGGCACGCCGCGCGAATTCTGCACGATCACCGTGACCGACGGCATCGCGATGGGGCACGCCGGCATGTATGCCTCGCTGCCGTCACGCGAAGTGATCGCGGATTCCGTCGAACTCACGATGCGCGGCCACGGCTATGACGCGATTGTCGGCCTCGCGGGATGCGACAAGTCGCTCCCGGGCATGATGATGGCGATGGTGCGGCTCAATGTGCCGTCGATCTTCATCTATGGCGGCTCGATCCTGCCAGGAAATTTCCGTGGCCAGCCGATCACGGTCCAAGACATGTTCGAGGCGGTCGGCAAGAATTCAGTGGGCGCGCTGTCGGACGACGATCTCGACGAGATGGAGCACGTCGCATGCCCGTCGGCCGGCGCTTGCGGCGCGCAGTTCACCGCCAACACCATGGCGACCGTGTCGGAAGCCATCGGCCTCGCGCTGCCGTACTCGGCAGGCGCTCCGGCTCCTTACGAAATTCGTGACGCGTTCTGCATGACGGCGGGCGAGAAGATCATGGAACTCGTCGCGAAGAACATTCGTCCACGCGATATTGTGACAAGGAAAGCGCTGGAGAACGCAGCCGCGGTTGTGGCGGCGTCCGGCGGCTCCACCAACGCCGCGTTGCACTTGCCGGCGATCGCCCACGAATGCGGCATCGAATTCACTTTGTTCGACGTCGCTGAAATCTTCAAAAAGACTCCGTATGTCGCAGATTTGAAGCCGGGCGGCCGTTATGTCGCCAAAGACATGTTCGAGGCTGGCGGCATCCCGCTGCTCATGAAGACACTCCTCGACCACGGCTATTTGCACGGCGATTGCCTCACCGTCACCGGGCGCACCATCGCGGACAACCTCAAGTCCGTGAAATGGAATCCGAACCAGGACGTGGTGCGCTCGGCCGACAAGCCGTTGACCAAGACCGGCGGCGTGGTCGGACTTAAGGGTAACATTGCTCCCGAAGGTGCGATCGTAAAGGTCGCCGGCATGACGGGGCTCAAATTCTCCGGCCCGGCGCGTTGCTTTGACGGCGAGGAAGCCTGCTTCGAGGCAGTAAAGAACCGCAAATACAAGGAAGGCGACGTTCTCGTCATCCGTTACGAAGGACCGCGGGGCGGTCCGGGCATGCGCGAAATGCTCTCGACCACCGCAGCGCTCTACGGACAGGGCACTGGCGGCAAGGTCGCGCTCATCACTGATGGCCGGTTCTCCGGCGCAACCCGAGGTTTCTGCATCGGTCACGTCGGCCCCGAAGCGGCGCTCGGCGGGCCCATCGCGCTGTTGCGCGACGGCGACATAATTACGATCGACGCTGCCAAAGGCACGATCGACGTCGACCTGCCTGCCGACGAATTGGTCAAACGCAAAAAAGACTGGAAGCCGCGCGAGAACCATTTCGGTTCGGGCGCGCTGTGGAAATACGCGCAGCAGGTCGGTCCCGCCGTCAATGGCGCGGTGACACATCCCGGCGGCGCTGGCGAGAAAGAGTGCTATGCGGATAGCTGAGCATCATATGCGGTGGGCCGTGCTTAGTATCGCGACGCTTCTGACCGTGGGCCCTGCGCTTGCGTTTGACGGCACCAAATCGCCGAACCAGCAGACGCCTGTCGAAGCCTTCCGTGTTGGCACGCAGGCATTACGCACCGGCGAGAAGGCGAAGGCGTTACCTTCGCTCGAATACGCGGCTGAGAACGGCCATGCGCTGGCACAATGGAAGCTGGCGCGCATGTACGCCGAAGGTGACGGCGTGCCGCAGAACGATCTGCGCGCTTTCGAATATTACCGCAGCATCGCCGACAACCACGCAGACGATAATCCGGGCACGCCGCAGGCGCGTTTCGTCGCCAATGCCTTTGTCGCGCTCGGCCACTATTATCTCGATGGCATTCCGAAGACGCCCGTCAAGGCCGATGCGGTGCGCGCGCGAGAGATGTTCTCGTACGCGGCGTCCTATTTCGGCGATCCTGAGGCACAATATTATTTGGGCCGCATTTATCTCGACGGCACCGGCGCGCCTCGCGATCCCAAGCAAGCGGCGCGTTGGCTCGGTCTTGCCGCGCACAAAGGGCAGTACCAGGCGCAAGCGATGCTTGGCGCGATGCTGTTCTCCGGCGATCAGGTACCGCGGCAGGCAGCGCGCGGCTTGATGTGGCTGACGTTAGCAAAGGATGCCTGTCCGCCGGAGCAGCAGGCTTGGGTCGCCAAGCTTTACGATTCTGCCTTTAAGCAGGCGACCGAGGACGAACGCGCGCTCGGCCTGACTTATCTGCAGCGTTGGGTCGGCGGCCAGCGCGACTAACGCTCGGCAATATCGAGATCGACGTAAATTGGCACGTGGTCGGACGGCTTGTCCCAGCCGCGCACATGCTTGTCGATACCGGCGTCGACCAGCCGGTCAGTGGCCTGCGGCGACAGCAGGATGTGGTCGATGCGGATGCCGTTGTCGCGCTGCCAGGCGCCGGCCTGATAATCCCAGAAGGTGAAGAGCTGATCGCTGTCGCTGACCGCCCGAATGGCATCGGTCAGGCCGAGATTGGTCAAGGCGCGGAACTTTTCCCGGGTTTGAGGGAGGAACAGAGCGTCGTTCACCCAAGCGGCCGGGTTCTTCGCGTCCGAGGATGCCGGAATAACATTGAAGTCGCCGCAGACGACTAGGGGTTCTTCGAGCATTAACCGCTCACGTGAAAAACGAATAAGCCGGTCCATCCATTTGATTTTGTAGTCGTATTTTTCCGTGTGCGGTGGATTACCGTTGGGCAGATAGAGCGTAACAATCCGCACCACGCCTTCTTGCGTCGACACCACCGCCTCAAGAAATCGAGCCTGCACGTCGCTGTCGTCACCATGAAGGCCTGGAGTGACGTCTTCGAACGGCCGCTTGGACAGCAGCGCGACGCCGTTGAAGCCTTTCTGGCCGTGCACAGCGACGTTGTATCCAAGCCGTTCAAAGGTCTCGCGCGGGAACGCTTCATCGACGCATTTGATTTCCTGGAGGCAAACGACGTCGGGGCTGCGCTCGGCAAGCCAGGCCGCGATATTTTCAGCCCGTAGCCGGACCGAATTCACGTTCCACGTGGCGACCCTCATTGCCGTTAACCCTCCGCCTAAAGAGCGCCAAGCCGTTCCAAAAGCCACGTAATATCGCGGTAAAGCGACCCTTGTTATGGGCTTTTGACCGCAGGGATATGCCCCCTCCGGCGTTTATATGCTAGAAGGCGGCCCGACGCGGGCGGCTTGTCACTGGGAGCGGGCCATCAAGAACTTCCGCGCAATAGGGGAACGCCTGGCCGGAGCATTTCGGGGCTCTGGGCAAGTAAAAACTGGAATGTTCAAGCGAAAATGGCTCATTGGGGCGGCCGTTGTTGTCCTGGCGTTGGTCGTTGTCCTTGTCAGGGGCTTGTGGACAAGTGACAGCGCGCAAGGACGCAATCAGGCGCAGCGCACTGTACCGGTCGATGTTGCTATAGCCGACCGTAAGAATGTGCCCGTACGCGTTGAATCCCTTGGGAACGTGAGCCCGATCGCTAGCGTTGCGATCAAGGCGCGGGTCGATACCGCCATTATAGGCGTGCACTTTCAGGACGGTGCCCGCGTCGAAGAGGGCCAACTTCTCTTCACACTCGATGGTCGCGCACTAGAGGCCCAAATCGCGCAGACTGAGGGCATGATCGCGCGCGACAACGCCCAACTCGCCGGGGCGGAACGCGACGTCGCGCGCTACACCGACCTCGTCGCCAAGAACGCGACCCCCGTCGTCAATCTCGACAACGCCAAAACGCAAGCCGACGTTTATCGCGCCGCGATCAAGTCGGATGAAGCCCTGCTGGAAAACCTCAAGGTCCAGCTCAGCTACTGCAAAATCACCGCGCCAATCAGCGGGCGCATCAGCGCCGCGGCAGTGAAGGTCGGCAACTTCGTTCGGCAAGCGGACACCGCGCCAATGGCGACCATCAACCAGATTGCGCCGGTATATGTCACGTTCACCGTGCCGCAAAAGGTTTTGCCGGATATCCGCAAGGCCTTGGCAGCCGAGACGGCGACCGTCGAGGCGATCATTCCTGGATCGAGCGATCGCGCGCAAGGGCAGGTCACGATGATCGAAAACACTGTCGATCCGGCGACTGGCATGGCGACGTTGCGCGCCACGATGCCGAACCAGGGCGAGATCCTGTGGCCGGGCACCCTTGTGACGACCGACGTCACGTTGCGCAACGAGGAAGCCATCGTCGTTCCTTCGAATGCTGTGCAGGTCAGCCAGACCGGCAACTTCGTGTTCGTCGTGGACAGCAACAGCAAGGCGAAAGTCCAGCCGGTCAAAGTCGAACGTACCGTTGGAGCCAGCTCGGTGATCGCGGAGGGTCTGTCGGGCGGCGAAACCGTCGTTACCGAAGGTCAGATGCTGTTGTCAAACGGCACGCCGGTCAATGTCCGGAGTGGTGCTCCGAAGACGGCCGGAAGCTGACATGAATATTTCCGAGCTTTGCATCCGCCGACCTGTCCTGACGACTTTGCTGACGGCGTCGCTGATCGTGTTCGGAGCCTTCGGATATCGCCTGTTGCCGGTTGCGGCGCTGCCGGCGGTTGATTTCCCGACCATTCAAATCACGGCGACATTGCCTGGCGCGAGTCCCGAAACGATGGCGGCGTCGGTGGCGTCGCCGATCGAGCGTCAGTTGTCGACCATCTCCGGCGTGTCATCGATGAACTCGTCGTCGGCACTCGGACAAACGCAGATCACGGTTCAGTTTGACCTTGGCCGCAACATCGACGGTGCAGCGCTAGACGTGCAGACCGCGCTATCAGTCGCGGCACGTTTGTTGCCCGTCGAAATGACCACGCCGCCTTCGTTCCGAAAGGTCAATCCAGGCGACTACCCGGTCCTCTACATCAGTCTGGTGTCGGCGACGCTGCCGCTTTCGGCCGTCGACGATTACGGCGAGATCCTGCTGGCGCAGCAGATCTCGCAACTGCCCGGCATCGCGCAGGTGCTGGTCTATGGCTCGCAGAAATATGCGCTGCGCGTGCAGGTCGACCCGGTCGCCGCCGCGGCGCGCAATATCTCGATGGAAGACGTGCGCACCGTCGTCTCGAAGGCGAATTCGAACACGCCAGTCGGCACCATGACCGGCGAGGCGC
>JAFAQJ010000394.1 GCA_019246455.1 Pseudolabrys sp. | reverse complement strand
GGGCGCCCGGCATGTGCCCGCTACGCAAACCGGGACGCGGTTCGGGCTCGGTGCCGGCAAAGCGCCCGGCCGAGCGCGCGTCGATCACCTGCGCGCTTGCGTCATTGAGTGCCATCTGCACGTCGCTCAACATGGCGACGGCGCCGGTGTCCATCTCAGCCTTGAATTCCTTCGCCGTGCGTTTCGTCTCACCGCTTTCCGTCGGCCGGTTTTCGGCTTTCCATTTCGGCAAGCCGCCGTCGAGAATGAAGACGTTCTTCGCGCCGAAAATGCGGAACGTCCACCACACCCGCGGCGCCGAGAAAAATCCCATGCCGTCGTAGACGACAATCGTGTCCTTTTCAGAGATGCCGAGTGCGCCCACCATTTTACCGAACTGGTCGGGGCCGGGCAGCATGTGCGGCAGATCGGTCGAAGTGTCGGCGATCTTGTTGACGTCGAAAAACACCGCGCTCGGAATGTGTGCAGTTTTATATTCTGCGAGTGCATTGCGGTTCTGCGTCGCCAGGTAATAGGAGCCGTCGACGACCACGAGGTTGGGGTCGCCGAGCATACCGGCGAGCCATTCGGTCGATTTGAGCCAACGGCTCGATGGTTGATCGTTCGCCATAGAGGTCACTCCGGGGCCGGCAGATTGTGCGATCCTCGCCCCATGTGCAACCACTGATGGCCTTCGAAGGTTGCACGACAAAGGTGCATCATGATCAGTCGAATCTGGCGCGGCTGGACGGCGCCGCAAAATGCCGACATTTACGAGGCCCTGCTGCGGAACGAAATCTTTCCCGGCATTCTGGCGCGACGGATCGTGGGCTTTCGGCGCATCGAACTTTTCCGCGCGCCGGCCGGCGACGAGGTCGAGTTTGTCACTGTGATGTGGTTCGACTCGATCGAAGACGTCAAAGCGTTTGCCGGCGCCGACTATGAAACCGCGGTGGTGCCGCCTAAAGCGCGGGCGGTGCTCAAACGTTTCGATCCACGCTCGCAGCACTACGACGTACGGGAGAGCCGCGTCACGTCGTAGACCAACGAAAAATTCACCTCTGGCGTTGACCCAGATGTCAGGTCATCATACAACTGCCGCCGAGAGGTGCCCCATGAAAACCACGCCCGTCACTCCCGCCGACCTTGCGGCCTCCGTCCTTTCGGTGCCGCCTTTGGCCCGCCGCGCCGATTACGCGATCGACCTGACCCAGAACGTGCGTCTGCTCGACCATCTGCGATCCGGTGGGGTGCGGACTTTCATGTATGGCGGCAACGCCAATCTCTACAACATGGGCGTCACCGAACTGCGCACGTTGGTCGAGCTGCTGATTAAGCTGTCGCGCGACGGCGATTGGTTCATCCCCTCGGTCGGCAGCGATTTCGGCAAGGCGCAGGACCAGATTGCAATGCTGCGCGATTATCCGTTTCCGACCGTTATGCTGCTGCCGCACAAGGCGCAGTCGACCACCAGCGGCGTCGCGACCGGCATCCGCAAGCTGGCGGACGCCTATGGCAAGCCGGTGATCGCTTACGTGAAGGACGAAGGCTATGTCGAAGCCGCCGACATGGGGCGGCTCGCCAAAGACGGCGCGATCTGCGCGATTAAATACGCCATCGTGCGCGACAATCCAGCGAATGATCCGTTCCTCGGTGATCTCGTCAACGCCGTCGACCGCGGCATGATCATCAGCGGCATCGGCGAACGGCCGGCAATCGACCATCTCACCAAATTCGGTTTGCAGGCTTTCACCTCCGGCAGCGTTTGTGTCGCGCCCGGTCTGTCGATGTCGCTGTTGCGCGCGATCAAACGCGGCGACATTGCCGAAGCGCAGCGCATCCGCGCGCTGTTCATTGCGCTCGAGGATGAGCGTGACGGCCATTCGCCGATCCGCGTGCTGCACGACGCGGTGCGGCTCGCCGGCATTTGCGACACTGGGCCGATGCAGCCATACTTCTCTAATATTGCCGATCCGAAAATCCTGACGGGCATCGAGAAAGTGGCGAACGAACTGCTGGCGGCAGAACGCGCCGCGACCGCCAAGGCGGCTTAAGCGAAAGCGATCCGCACGCGGCGGTTCTGCTTGCCCTTTTTCTCGATCTGCGTGATGCGCACCGCGCCGATCTCGCCGGTCGAGCGCACATGCGTACCGCCGCACGGCTGAAGGTCAAGCCCGGCAATCTCGATCAACCGCACGCGGCCGGTGCCCATCGGCGGCTTCACTGACATTGTTTTCACTAAACTCGGATTGGCGGCGAGTTCATGGTCGGTGATCCAGCGGCTGGAAACGGCCGCGTTCGCTGCGATCATGCCCGCAACTTTTCCGGTGATTTCGTCCTTGTCGAGGCCTGCTTCCGGAATATCGAAATCGAGCCGGCTCTCAACGTCGCCCACCGAGCCACCGGTTACCGCGTAGGGCAACGCCGCGGACAAGAGATGCAGAGCCGTATGCATGCGCATCCGAGCGTACCGTTTGTCCCAATCGATCACAGCCGTCACTGTGTCACCGACATTGAGTGTGGGACCACCCGGCGCAGGAACATGCGCGATCTCGGTCTTGCCCTGATCGAGAAAAATGACATTGGTGATGGGAACAACGGCGCCGCTCGGCGTCGTCAAATGGCCAGTGTCATTCGGCTGTCCGCCCGATGTCGCATAGAAGATCGTGCGGTCGAGCACGACCCCCTGGTCCGTCACCGCAATGACCCGTGTCTCGCAATCTTTCAGGTAACTGTCCTCGCGAAACAGACACTCCGTCACCATCACGCTCACACTTTTTCGAGCGGTGCGGTGGCCG
>JAFAQJ010000269.1 GCA_019246455.1 Pseudolabrys sp. | reverse complement strand
GGCCGCGACCGCGCAAGCGATGCCGCCCTTCATGTCCACGGCGCCGCGGCCGTACAGAACGCCGTCCGCGACTTCGCCGGCGAACGGTCCGTGTTTCCAGGCCTTCTCGTCGCCCGCTGGCACCACGTCGGTGTGGCCGGCGAACATCAGATGCGGCGAGCCGGTGCCGATCCGTGCGTAGAGATTTTCGACGTCATCGTGCCCCGCCTCATGAAAAGTCATGCGATGCACGGTAAAGCCCGCGGCTTTCAAGGTCTTTTCGAGGAACGTCAGCGCGCCGCCTTCCGCCGGCGTCACCGAGCGGCAACGCACCAGATCGCGGGTCAGGGCGACGGGATCGGCGCTCATGTCAGTCGCGCAGCAATTCGTTGTTCGAGGTCTTCGAGCGCGTGCGCTCGTCGACGCGTTTGACGATCACGGCGCAATAGAGGTTTGGACCGGCATTGCTGCCGGGCATCGCATTGCCCGGCAAAGTGCCGGACACCACGACCGAATAGGGTGGCACCTCGCCATAGAGGATCCTGCCGTTGGCGCGATCGACGATCTTGGTCGACATGCCGAGATAGACGCCCATACCGAGCACCGAGCCTTCGCGTACCACGACGCCCTCGACGACTTCCGATCGCGCGCCAATGAAGCAATTATCCTCGATGATGACCGGTCCGGCCTGAAGCGGTTCGAGCACGCCACCAATGCCGACGCCGCCGGAGAGGTGGCAGTTCTTGCCGATTTGCGCGCAGGACCCGACCGTCGCCCAGGTGTCGACCATTGTCCCTGAATCGACGCGGGCGCCAAGATTGACGAAAGACGGCATCAGGATCACGCCCGGCGCAATGTAAGCCGAGCGGCGCACCACGCTGCCCGGTACCGCACGGAATCCGGCCTTCCTGAACTTTGCTGCGTTCCAGCCCTTGAATTTGCTGTCGACCTTGTCCCACCACACGGCCTTGCCGGGGCCGCCGGCGATCACGCTCATGTCGTTGAGGCGAAATGACAGCAGCACGGCTTTCTTGAGCCATTGGTGGACGTGCCACGCGCCGTCGGTCTGGCGCTCGGCGACGCGGGCCTGGCCGCTGTCGAGCAATTCGAGCGCATCGTTGACCGCCTTGCGCACCGCGCCCTTAGTCTTGGCGTTGATCTTGTCGCGGCCTTCGAAGGCGTCGTCGATGGTCTTGGCGAGTTTATTGGTGTCCGGCATGGCGTCGAAATTCGTTGTGGGCGGCGTGTTTTCGGGGCCGCCCGGAGGGATGTCAAGGGAACGTGGTTGCCGCTATCGTTATCTCGCCGTGGAGGGAAAACCGATGCGAAAAGCCCCGATTGCTGCGCTGTTTGCGAGCCTTGCCTTCATCTCAGAGCCCGCTTTCGCGCATCATCTGATGGGCGGCAAGACGCCGGACACCTTCCTCCAGGGGCTTCTCTCGGGCCTCGGCCATCCGGTCATCGGCCTCGATCATCTCGCTGCGGTGGTGGCGGTCGGCTGCCTCGCCGCCGCGCAGCACCGCGGCTGGATGCCGGTGCTCGGCTTTGTCGCCGCGATGATGCTCGGTGTCGCCGTGCATCTCCAAGGCACCACCGTGCCCCTCGCCGAACTGCTGGTGGCGCTGAGCGTGATCGGCCTTGGCGCCATTATCGTGTGGCGGCGTGATTTACCGGCCGCGACGACACTCGCTTTGTTCGCCGTGGTTGGCACGGTGCATGGCTATGCGCTCGGTGAATCGATTTATGGCGCCGAAACCTCGCCGCTCGCCGCCTACCTCATCGGCCTTGCCATGGTTCAGTCGGCGGTGGCGCTGGCTGCGATGAGCATCGCGTCCGCCGCACTGCGCCGGTCCGATCCAGTGATGGTGCGGCTGATCGGCGCCGGCGTCGCCGGCGTTGGACTGGCAGTGCTGATGCAGCAGATTGTTCCTGCAGCCTAGCGCGGCAGCTTCGCCAGAAACGCGGTGAGATCTTCGGTGACGTGATCGACGTGCGGCGCCTCGCGACCCGCTAATTCCCAGCCTTCGCGCACCACTTCCTTGTCCGGCGGTGGCACCACCAGCACGGTCGTCATGCCGAGGGCGTGCGGTACCTCGAGATTGCGGGCGAGGTCTTCGAACATCGCCGCGCGTTTGGCATCGACGCCGTGTTTCTTCAGGAAGCGCTCATAGACCTGCGGCAGCGGCTTGGGATCGAGATTCGCGGCGGCGATGTCGAACACGTCCTCGAAATGCCGGTCGATCGCGAGCCGCTTCATTACCGCGTCGGCGTGCGCACGCGTGCCATTGGTCAGGATCAGCTTGCGGCCGGGCAATTTCTCGATCGCGTCGCCCAACGCCGCATTCGGTTCGAGCGGCGAATGATCGATCTTGTGTACGTAGTCGAGATAGTCGTCGGGGGTCAGATTATGCTCGGTCATCAGCCCGCGCATCGTCGTGCCGTAACGCTTGTAGTAGTCCTTCTGGATCCTGAACGCTTCATCCGGGGGCACCTTCAGGAAATCGGAGATGAAAGCGCGGATGCGGTCGTCGACCTGCTGCCACAGATTGAGGTGATGCGGGTAAAGCGTGTTGTCGAGATCGAATACCCAGGTCTCGACGTGGCCGAAGCCGCGTTGCGAGATGACCATCAGCGGGTGATCAGCGTGCCGGCGCCGTGGTCGGTAAACAGTTCGAGCAGCACCGCGTGCGGCACCTTGCCGTCGAGGATGACGACGCCCTCGACGCCGGCTTCGAGCGCGTAAAGGCAGGTCTCGACCTTCGGGATCATGCCGCCGGAGATCGTGCCATCGGCGATCAAGCGGCGCACATCGGCGGCGGTCAGTTCCTTGATGAGCTGCTTCGACTTGTCGAGCACGCCCGGCACGTCGGTGAGCAAGAGAAACCGCTTAGCCTTGAGCGCGCCGGCGATGGCGCCGGCGAAGGTGTCGGCGTTGACGTTGAAGGTGCCACCCTCGATGCCGGCGGCGACCGGCGCCAGCACCGGGATCAATTCGCGGCCAAGCACGGTATCGAGCACTGTCGTATCCACCTTCGCCGGTTCGCCAACGAAGCCGAGATCGACGACCTTTTCGATGTTGGAGTCCGGGTCGGCCACGGTGCGCGTGACCTTGCGCGCCTTGACCATGTTGCCGTCCTTGCCGCACAGGCCGATCGCCTTGCCGCCGGCCTCGTTGATATAGCCGACGATCTGCTTGTTGATCGAGCCGGCTAGCACCATCTCGACGATTTCGAGCGTGGCCTTGTCGGTGACGCGCAGGCCGCCGGCGAACTGTGATTGCACGCCGGCCTTTTTCAGCATCGCTTCGATCTGCGGCCCGCCGCCATGCACCACGACCGGATTAATCGCGGTCTGTTCGAGCAACACGACGTCGCGCGCGAACGCTCTGGCGATCGTGTCGTCGCCCATCGCGTGGCCACCGTATTTGATGACGATGATTTCCTCGTCATAGCGCTGCATGTGCGGCAGCGCCTCGGACAGCACATGCGCGGCGTCTTGGGGCGTGATGGTCGGCTTTTTGCTCATCGCGGGCCTCGTGATTGCGCGCCGGTTCTAGCCGAACTGGACGGCGGCAACAATCGGAGGGCTCACCGCCGCCGTTCCGTCAATAAACGCGCCACCGCGGCGCGCAGTTCGGGAATGCCGGTGCCCTCGTGCGATGACGTGGCGATGACGGTCGGGAAGGCGGCCGGATACTGTTTCAGCGCGGCTTCGGTCTCTGAAATCCGCGCCGTCAATTCGCTCGCCTTGACCGCCTCGGACTTCGTCAGCACAACCTGATGGCTGACGGCGGAAGCGCTCAGCGCTTCCAGCACATTATCGTCGACGTCCTTGAGGCCATGCCGCGCGTCGATCAGCACATAGACCCGCGCCAGATTGGCGCGGCCGCGCAGGTAATCGTCGATCGCCGCGGTCCAGGCCGCGATCTTGGATTTAGCTGCAGCGGCGTGGCCGTAGCCGGGCATGTCGACCAATGTCAGTTCGCCCGCGCTTTTGAAGAAGATCAGTTCCTGGGTGCGGCCGGGCGTGTTCGAGGTGCGCGCTAGGGCTTTGCGGCCCGTCAGCGCGTTGATCAGGCTTGATTTGCCGACATTGGAGCGCCCTGCAAAGGCGATCTCGACGCCGCGCATTGGCGGCAGCGATGTCGCCTTGTCGGCCGCCGCGGCGAATTGCCAGTCACCCGCGAACAACTTGCGGCCAGCTTCGATCTCGGAACGGGTGAAATCCGATTTGATCTCGCCGGCGCTCATGCGTTCACCCGGCGCGGCGCCTTACGGCTCGGTCTTCTTCTTGCCGAACACGGCGCGGATATTGTCGAACAGTTCAATTTTGGCGCCGTTCTTCTTCATGATGACGCTCTGCTGGAGCACAGAGAGCGTGTTGTTCCACGCCCAGTAGATCACGAGTCCGGCGGGGAAACTTGCCAGCATGAAAGTGAAGATGATCGGCATGTAGTTGAAGATCATCGCCTGCGTCGGATCGGGCGGCGCCGGGTTGAGCTTCATCTGTACCCACATCGTCACCCCCATGATCAGCGGCCAGATGCCGAGAACGAGGAAGTGGCCGACCATCGGAACGGTCGAGGGGTCGAACGGGATCAACCCGAACAGATTGAAGATGTTGGTCGGATCGGGTGCGGCGAGGTCGTGAATCCAGCCGAAGAACGGCGCGTGCCGCATTTCGATGGTGACGAATAGCACCTTGTAGAGCGCGAAGAATACCGGAATCTGGATCACAATCGGCAGGCAGCCGGCCAGCGGATTGATCTTCTCCTTGCGGTAGAGCTCCATCAATTCCTGCTGCTGGCGCTGCTTGTCGTTGGCGTAAATCTCGCGCAGCTTGGTCATTTGCGGCTGCACCGCCTTCATCTTCGCCATCGAGGCGTAGGATTTGTTGGCCAGCGGGAAGAAGATGAGTTTGATGATGACTGTGACGACCAGGATCGCGACGCCGAAATTGCCGAAATATTTGTAGAGATAATCGATCAGCGTGAAGAGCGGCTTGGTGATGAAATAGAACCAGCCCCAGTCGATCAGGCGGTCGAAGCGGTCGAGTTGCAGGTTCTTCTCATATTCGTTGACCACCGCGACTTCCTTGGCGCCGGCAAACAGCCGTGTCGAGGTCGAGCCGGTGGCGCCCGGCGCGATGGTCTGAGCATCGCGCACATAATCGGCCTGATAGGTCTTGGTGGTGCCGATCGTGCCGCCGTCAAAGCTTGCTTTGAGCAGATTGTCGTTCGGATCGGGAATGAGAACCGCGGCCCAGTATTTGTCAGTGAAGCCGAGCCAGCCTTTGGTGTTGGCGAACGGAAACTCTTTCTTGTCGTCGATGTCCTTGTAGTTCTTTTCCTGCAAACCGTTGTCGCCGAGGACGCCGATTGGGCCTTCGTGCAGCACGTAATAGCCGAGTGTGTGCGGCGTGCCGTGGCGCGATACCAGTGCAAACGGGTAAAGCGTGACGGGCCCCGAGCCCTTGTTGTTCACCTCATCCTTGAGCGTAAAAAGATATTTGTCGTCGACCGAAATCGTGCGGCGGAATTCGAGCCCTTCGCCGTTGTTCCAGGTCAAAGTCACCGGTGCGTTGACGCCGAGCGCGCCGGAACCAGCTTGCGTCCACACGGTATCGGCATTCGGCAGTTTGGTTTTGGTGTTGGCGTCGGCGACCCAGCCGAGTTCGGCGTAGAACGGCTCCGGCGCGCCGGACGGCGACAGCAGCACGATCGGCGGCGAATTCGGATCGACGGTTTCGCGGAACCGCACCAGTTTTATGTCGTCGATCCGGCCGCCCTTGAGATTGATCGAGCCGAGGATGTTCGGCGTCTGGATCGCAACGCGCTGTGAGGCTGCGATCGCGGCGTCGCGCGTCACGGTCTGGCCCGGTTGCCCCGCGGTCTTCTGCTCGATCGATGGCGGCGCGCTGCCCGGCTGGACCGGCTGCGAAGGCTGACCGGCATTGGGCTTCGGGCCTTGCTCGGCCTGTTGCTGGGCAGCCTGCTCGCGCTTCTGCTTCTCCATCTGCGGCGTGGCGATGAAATATTGCCAGCCGATCAGCACGAGCGCCGACAGCGCGATGGCGAGAATGGTGTTCTTCTGGTCGTTCATTGGCTCTTCACCGCGCGCCCCGCATGCAGGCGCCGCAGCGCCCCGGAATAGTCCTCCGCGATCCGCGCGAAGGGCAGCCGCAAAGCTGCCCGGCGGCCGACCAATACATAATCATGTCCGGCCAGCAGGGGAGTGGACCCCGCCAGTCGCACGATCTCGCGCAAACGGCGGCGTACACGGTTGCGTTCGACCGCGTTGCCGACCTTCTTCGAGACGGTGAAGCCGATGCGCACCGGGCCTTCGTCGCTCCGCTTGCGGGTCTGCAGCACGAAAGCCGCGGCCGGAACTTTGATCCCGGAGGCGGCGGCCAGGAAGTCCGCCCGTTGCTTCAGCCGTTCCATGAAAGCCGACCGACCGGCATAGGACGTCAACGTCAGGCGCTGAGCCGCTTGCGTCCGCGCGAGCGGCGCGCCGCCAGAACCTTGCGTCCGCCTTTGGTCTTCATACGTGCGCGGAAGCCGTGACGGCGTTTGCGTACCAGTTTGCTGGGTTGATATGTCCGCTTCACGACGATCTCCGCTGGAAGCGCCGTTACAATGCGTCGGGCGCAGCGGTTTCGTTGACCGAAACCGCTGGGCCGCAATCATTTTTGACGGCGCGCGATTTGGCGCGGCTTATACGGGAGGCGGTTTTGCCCGTCAATGCGACGGTTTCCACGGCTTTCCACCGGAACGCCGTCAATTCGCCCGGTTTGACCAGATTCTGCACCCGGCGCATCATCGCTTCTGCACGGTTCGCGAGGTCGATTTGGCGAACGAAACTCCGCGCGCGGCTCGCGCCGCGATGCCTTGGCCGCTCGGGCTATCCGGCAAGCTTCTGGTCCTCACCATCCTGTTCGCGGTGGTCGTGGAAGTGCTGATCTACGTGCCCGCGGTCGCCAATTTCCGTCTGAACTGGCTCAACGACCGTCTGGCCGCCGCGCACACCGCAGCCCTCGTACTCGACGCGGCGCCGAGTGGCATGGTCCCGGAGAGCCTCGCCCGGCAAATCCTGTCGAGCATTGGCGCGCGCGCCGTCGCCATGAAGATGGGCAACACTCGGCGCCTGCTCGCGGTGTCCGACATGCCGCCCCAAGTCGATCACGAGATCGATATGCGCAGCGTGATGTGGCCGCAGACCATCTACGACGCATTCCGCACCTTGTTCGATACCAAAAAAGACGTGATCCGCGTGATCGGCGCCGCGCCGATGGGCGGCGACTTCCTGGAGATCGTGCTCGACGAGGCGCCGCTGCAGAGCGCAATGGTGCGTTTCTCCGCGACCATCCTGATCGTATCGCTGTTGATCTCGGCCGTTGCGGCGATCGTGGTCTATCTGGCGCTGCACTATCTGTTCGTGCGGCCGATGCGGCGGATCACCGCGAACATCATGGCGTTTCGCGCCGATCCGGAAAATCCGGCGCGTATCATCGAACGCTCCGGCCGGCGCGACGAAATTGGCACCACTGAAGACGAACTCGGCGCGATGCAGCGCGACCTTGCCTCGCTGCTCAACCAAAAGAACCACCTTGCCGCGCTCGGTCTCGCGGTGTCGAAGATCAATCATGACCTTCGCAATTTGCTCGCCTCGGCGCAATTGTTCTCCGACCAGCTGTCGAGCTCGCCCGACCCCAAGGTGCAGCGTTTCGCGCCGAAGCTGATGCGCCAGCTCGAGCGCGCCATCGCGTTCTGCCAGTCGACATTGTCCTATGGCGCCGCGCGCGAAGCGCCGCCCGACCGCAAGCCGGTTGCCCTCGAGCCGCTACTCGAAGAGGTGCACGAGACGCTCGGCCTCGGCCTCGACGTGCCGATCCGCTGGATCGTCGCGGTCGAACGCGGCATGACGGTCGATGCCGACCGCGATCAGTTGTTCCGCGCGCTGGTCAACATCGCGCGTAATTCGAAACAGGCGCTGGAGTCGCGCGGCAGTCGCGATCCGGCGCGCGACCAGATCAGGATCACTGGCCGCCGCGAAGGATCGGTTGCCGTGATCGAAGTCTCGGACACCGGGCCCGGCATCACCGACAAGGCGCGTGCCCATTTGTTCGAAGCGTTCCAAGGCTCGACACGTCCGGGCGGCAGCGGCCTTGGCCTCGCGATCGCGGCGGAACTCGTGCGGGCCCACGGCGGCGACATCAAACTGGTCGAGGGAACAATCGGCGCCACATTCCGCCTCAGTATCCCAGACCGCGCCGTTAAACTGGAACGCAAAGGCGACGAACGCGCCAGCGCCTGACCTGCATCTCACGGCGATGTGAATATAGATTCGGTGTTCTCGGTCAGGTTGTGCCGGCCGCGGTGTTTATCCTCACGAGGGGACACGACCGCCTCGAGGTTTGGCGGGGACGAGGAGAGCCTGCGTGACCACGGCCTATATCAACCGCATCGCGACGGCGGTGCCGCCGCACGATGTCCATGAAGCGTTTTGCCGCTTTGCCCGCTCGCTGTTTGAAGGCGACCGCCGCAGCCGCCTGTTGTTCGAGCGCATGGCGAGCCGCTCCGGGATCGAGCA